>NZ_JBFBCE010000054.1:0-23824 GCF_040689595.1 Streptosporangium sp. NPDC051023
GACCGGCCGGGCCCCCGCACCGCCTTCCCCGTAGCCAGGCGGAGCGGCGGCCCGGTCCGCAGCACCCTCTCAGCACCCTCGCGGCACCATCGGCGCGCTTCCATAACGCCGGGCTCCTCGGCCATAACCCCGGACCACCGTGATGGCGCTGTCAGGACAGCTGTCAGAGTCTGTCAGAGCATGGCCTTCAGGGAGGCTCCCGCCTGCTCACCCAGGGTGGTCGGGGTCAGGTACGGCTGCTCGGCCATGATGGCGTCCCAGTTGTCGCGGATGTCCTCGACGGTGTGGTCGTCCTGACGCCAGCCAGGCCCCTCCGCGACGAAGACCCTGGCGACCCGGCCGCCGCCGACGGTGAAGACCTCACCGCTGACCTCACAGGACTCGTGGGACAGGAACGCCACCAGCGCACTGACCCGCTCGGGGGCGAAGCCGGCCTCGAACTCGGCGGGGAGCACGGACTCGGTCATGCGGGTCCAGGCGATCGGGGCGATCGCGTTGACCCTGATCCCGGCCCTGGCCCCCTCGATCCCCAGCGTCTTGGTCAGCCCGACCAGGCCCATCTTGGCCGTCGAGTAGTTGGCCTGGCCGAAGTTGCCGAACAGCCCCGAGGGTGACGAGGTGTTGACGATGCGGCCGTAGCCCTGCTCCTTGAGATAGGGGAAGGCCGCGTGGCTGACCAGGAACGAGCCGCGCACATGGACGGCGAGGACCTGGTCGAACTCCTCGACGGTCATCTTCCCGAAAGACCTGTCGCGCAGAATGCCGGCGTTGTTGACGACGACGTCCAGGCGCCCGAAGGCGTCGATCGCGCTTCGCACGATGGCCTTGGCTCCCTCGGGGGTCGCGACGTTCTCGGTGCTGGCGACCGCCTCACCGCCGCCCGCCCTGATCAGCTCGACCACCTCGGCGGCGGGCCCCGACGAGGCGCCGGTGCCGTCCAGCGCCCCGCCGAGATCGTTGACGACCACCCTGGCGCCGCGCGCGGCCAGCGCCAGCGCGTGCGAGCGGCCGAGACCGTGTCCCGCGCCCGTGACCACCGCGACCCTGCCGTCGAACCGCAGCTCCGACATCGACACTCCCGAGAGAATATAGTTCTGTTTTTTGAACGATAACTTCTCCGCGCCCCGCGGGGCCATGATGTTCATGACGTCCGCGTCTTCCGGAACCGTGGAGGAAAACGACAGGATGTCTGACCGTCGCGGATAGTGATCGAGCATGTGAATTTCTGCTAATGTCTCTGCTTCTACCGGGCGAGGGTAAACGATGACACTCCTCCCAGTACGGCCCTGCCCAAAGACCCGGGCTGGAGGCCCCCATGCCCTCACCGTCGCCCCTCCGCGTGGTCCAGTGGGCCACGGGCGCCGTTGGCAGATTCTCCCTGCGCACCCTGATCAACCGTCCTGAGTTCGAGCTCGTCGGGGTGCTCGTCTACGACCCCGACAAGGTCGGCCTGGACGCGGGCCCTCTCGTGGGGCTGCCGGAGACCGGTGTTCTCTGCACCGACGACGTCGAGAAGATCCTCGCTCTGGAGGCCGACTGCGTATTACACATGCCACTGCCCGCCGCCTCTTTCGGCGGGGACCCCTCAACCGACGTGGAGACGATCTGCACCCTGCTCGCCTCCGGTAAGAACGTCGTCACCACGACCGGGTTCGTCTACCCCCGGTGTTACGGCCCCGCGGTGGTCGGACGGCTTGAGGCCGCCTGCGCGGCGGGAGGCACGTCGCTGCACGGAACCGGCATCAACCCCGGCTTCATGAGCGACATGCTCCCTCTCGCGCTGACCGGCCTGTCCACCAGGATCGACCACGTCTACGTCCGCGAGTCCTCCGACTTCAAGGGGCACCCGTCCCGTCAGATCGTGGTCGACCTGTTCGGCTTCACCCGCTCGGCCAAGGACTACGCCGCCGCGGTGCGCCCCTTCCGCGCCTACCAGCGCGCGCTGTTCGCCGAGAGCGTCCAGTTCGTGGCGGACAATCTCGACGTGACCCTCGACGAGGTCGAGGAGAGCGACGAGTTCGAGCTGGCCTCCGAGGAGTTCGAGATCGCGGCGGGCGTGGTCAGGACGGGCACGGTCTGCGCGTCCCGCTGGACCTTCAGCGGCCTGGTCAGGGGGCGTCCCTTCATGACCGTCGAGTGCGTCTACAAGGCCGACGCCGCCAAGGTGAACCGCTGGCCAGAACCGGGCTTCATCATCCACATCGAGGGGGTCCCGCAGATGACACTCACCGTTGACGAGATCTCCCACGGCCTGGCGGGCGCCGCCGCGCACGCGGTCAACTCGGTGGCCGCCCTCTGCGCGGCGCCGCCGGGCATCCGCACCCTTCTCGACCTGCCCCTCGCCACGGGGCGGGGCACCGTACGCCTGGCCTGACGGCGGGAAGGTCCGTGAGGGCCTGACCACGGGGGCGCCCGCGAAGGGCGTCCCCGCGCGGCCGAATGTCAGGGGAGGCCCGGCTCCCGCCCGGTACGGCGGCGCCGGTCCCCCGCGCGGTCAGGCGTGCGGCGTGAAGCGGCCGAAACGGCCCCGGTGGTAGAGCAGTGGCCGGTCGTCGGAGACAAGGTTGGTCTCGGTGACGAGACCGACGACGAGGATGTGGTCGCCGATGTCGACGGTCGAGTGCGGGACGCAGATCAGCTGGGCGGAAACGCCGCCCAGGAGCGGGACCCCCAGGGGGTCCGGCCGCCACTCCGTCGGGGCGGCGAAACGGTCGACGTTCTTGCGGGCGAAGCGGGAGGCCAGCTCTGCCTGGTCGCTGGCCAGGACGTTCACCGCGAAGTGCTCCGCCAGCCTGAGCGAGGGCCAGGTGGTCGAGGACTGGTCGACGTAGAAGGAGACAAGCGGCGGAGCAAGGCTGACCGAGGAGAACGACGTGGCCGTGAGGCCGACCGGGATTCCCTGTGACTGCGCGGTGATCACCACGACTCCAGCCGCGTGGACGGCCAGCGCCTGCCTGAAGCGCTCTGCGTCGACCGCCCGGCCTGGCAGGGTCTCGGTCACTTCTCCTCCTCCACGGCGTAAAACACGCTTATGGTCGGCAACCCATTCATAACGCCATCTCTTCCCGATCTCATCCCGAACCCCCCACTTCTCATGCCGGGGTCCGCGCGATGACCGCCGCCGCCACCTGGGAGGCAACCCTGTCCGCCCAGCGGCCGAGGACCTCGTCGAGGTCGGGGATCTCCGACTCGATCAGCGCCAGGCCGGGCGTGGGAACCGTGGCGCCCAGCTCGACCAGGAGGGGGCGGAAGTGGACCTCGACGGCCAGGGCGTGCCTGGCGTCGCCCATCACCAGCAACGGGAGCGCGACGGCAGAAGCCAGCGCGCCCCCGGGAAGACGGTCGAGGAAGACCTTGAGCAGGCCGGTGTAGGTCCCCTTGTAGGTCGGGCTCGCCACCACCAATACGCTCGCCCCCGCGACCAGCTCCAGCGCCGCCTCGACCTCGGGTGATCTCTCCTGGGTGAGCAACGAGGGCGCCAGGACGGACAGGTCGACGACCTCGCCCGGCCCCTCGTGCCCGATCCGCCCGGCCACGGCCTCCGCCGCGTGGACGGCCACTCCGTATGTGCGCGACCCGGTCCGCGGGTTGCCCACCACTGTCACGATGCTCATGAAGCCACCGATACCTTCTGCTTGTACTGCTCGAAACGGGACACCGGTCGCGCCAGCCCGTAGTTCTGGCGCAGAGTGCGGCCTTCGTACTCGGTTCGGAACAGGCCACGGGCCTGCAACTCGGGCACGACATGGTCGACGAAGTCCGCCAGGCCGCTCGGCAGGACAGGCGGCATGATGTTGAAGCCGTCCGCCGCGCCGCTGGTGAACCACTCCTGGATCTGGTCGGCGATCCGCTCGGGGGTCCCGGTGAGGACCCGGTGGCCCCTGCCCCCCGCCAGGCGGCCGACCAGCTGCCGCAACGTCAGCCGCTCGCGCCTGGCGAGGTCGGTGACGAGCTTGAACCTGCTCTGCTGGCCGTCCACAGGCTCGGCCACCTCGGGCAGGGGCTCGTCCAGCGGGTGGCCGGACAGGTCGACGCCGAGGATGTTCGACAGCTGCTGCACGCCGTACTCGGGGATGATCAGTTCTTCGAGCTCCCGCTCCAGCCTGAGCGCCTCCTCCTCGGTCGAGCCGATGATCGGTGAGATGCCGGGCAGGACGAGCAGCTCGTCGGCACGCCTGCCGTACCGGCCAAGACGGGACTTGAGGTCGGCGTAGAACTCCTGTCCCTCCTGCAGGGTCTGCTGGGCGGTGAACACGGCCTCGGCGAAACGGGCGGCGAACTCCTTGCCGTCCTCCGAGGACCCGGCCTGGACCAGCAGGGGGTGTCCCTGCGGGGGGCGGGAGGTGTTCAGTGGGCCTCTGACCCGGAAGTGGGGGCCGACGTGGTCGAGGGAGTGGATCCTGCCGGTGTCGGCATACTCTCCTGCGGCCCGGTCGTTCAGGATCGCCCCGTCCTCCCAGCTGTCCCAGAGCTTGGTGACGACCTCGAGAAACTCGGTGGCGCGGGCGTAGCGGTCACCGTGGGCCGGGCGTTCGATGCCGAAGTTGTGCGCCTCGGCCTCGCTCGCCGAGGTGACGATGTTCCACCCGGCCCTGCCGCCGCTGATGTGGTCCAGCGAGGCGAACTTGCGTGCCACGTTGAACGGCTCGTTGTAGGTGGTCGAGACGGTCGCGATCAGGCCGACGTGCTCGGTGACCGCGGCCAGCGCGGCCAGCAGCGTGAGGGGTTCGAGCCCGCCGAGCGCGTTGTGCCTGACGTTGCCCCACAGGGCCAGGCCGTCGGCCAGGAAGACCGAGTCGAGCCTGCCGCGCTCGGCGATCCTGGCGAGCTCCTGGTAGTGCCGGACGTCGGAGATCACGGCCGGGTCGGTGCGCGGGTGCCGCCAGGCGGCCTCGTGGTGGCCGACCCCCATGAGGAACGCGTTCAGGTGAAGCCCGCGCCCGTTCGTCGGCTCGGTCATCAGGAGGTCCTCCAGGTCGAGAAACGGCGCTCCAGACGGACGAGGAGCTGGTTGAGGATCAGCCCGAGCGCCGAGATCGTGAGGATCCCGGCGTACATGTCGGGCACCCGGAAGTTGAACTGCGCGTAGTTGATCAGATAGCCGAGACCGGCCTTCGCGCCGACCATCTCCGCGGCGACCAGCACGAGGATCGAGTAGGCCCCGGCCAGCCTGACGCCGGTGAAGATGGTGGGCACCGCGGCCGGGAGGATCACCTTCTGAAACAGCCTGAGCGGCCCGAGTCCCATCGATCTGGCCGACTTGATCAGCAGCGGGTCGACGCCCTTCACCCCTGCGATCGTGTTGAGCAGGATCGGCCAGGCGCAGGCGTACAGGATGATCGAGATCTTGGAGGTCTCGCCGAGCCCGAGAATCAGCACGAACACCGGGAGCAGGGCGAGCGCCGCGGTGTTGCGGAACAGTTCGAGCACCGGGTTGAGGAGGTCGGCGAGCGGCCGGTACCAGCCGATCAGCAGGCCGAGAGGGATGGCCAGGACGACGGCGATCCCGCACCCGGCCAGGGACCGGACCAGGCTGGCCTGGGTGTGGTCGAGCAGCTCGCCCGACAGGAGCAGGTCCCGCCACGCCGCGAGGACCTCCGACAGCGGCGGCAGGAAGGTGGAGTCGACCAGCTCCAGGCGAGGGAGGATCTCCCAGAGCGCGGCGAGCGCCGCGATCGCGACCGTGCGCCTGCCGACCGCGACGGCGACGCGTGCCGCACCGCGGAGCAGGCGCAGGGCCGCACCGGGAGCGGTGCCCGCCCCGTGCGAGGCCTCCTCGACCGCCTCCCGCAGGAGCTCGGGGACCGTCCCCGAGACAGTCGGCTGCCGGACGGAGACGGCTTCCGCGGAGGGAAGCCGCTCCGCGGGGACTCCGGTCGAGACGCTAGCCAACGGAGACCGCCTCCTCCGCCCTGGCCGCCGCGACCTCGTCGCGGAGCAGCGTCCACACCTCGTGGCGGTACTCGCCGAAACGGGCGTCGGCCCGCAGGTCACCCTCGCGGGAGTCGAACTCGACGTCGAGGACCCGCTTGATCCGCCCTGGGCGGGAGGTCATGACCGCGACCCGCTGGCCGAGGTAGACGGCCTCGTCGATGCCATGGGTGATGAACACCACCGTCTTGCCGGTCTTCTGCCAGATCCGCAGCAGCTCCTCCTGGAGCGACTCGCGGGTCTGCGCGTCCAGCGCGGCGAACGGCTCGTCCATCAGCAGCACGTCCGGGTCGAAGGCGAGGCTCCTGGCGATGGCGACGCGCTGGCGCATGCCTCCGGACAGCTCGTGCGGGTAGCGGTCCTCGAACCCGCGCAGCCCGACCAGGTCCAGGTGCGCCCTGGCCCGCTCCGCGCGTTCCTTCTTCGGCACGGCCTTCGCCTCAAGGCCGAACTCGACGTTGGACAGCGCCGTGCGCCAGGGGAAGAGGGCGTACTGCTGGAAGACAATCCCCCTGTCCAGGCCCGGCCCCTCGACCGGGACCCCGTCGAGGAGGATGCGGCCCCTGGTCGGTACGGCCAGCCCGGCGAGCAGGTCGAGGAGGGTCGACTTGCCGCAACCGCTCGGCCCGACCAGGGTGAGAAACTCCCCCGCCCGCACGTCGAGGTCGACCTCGTCGAGGGCGGTGAAGGACCGGTGGGCGTCGCGGACGCGGAACTCCTTGCCGACTCCCTGAATCTGGATCTTCATCGCTGGCCTCCGAACGGGTTGTAGGCGTTGGTGAAAAGGGTTTCCGCCTTGACCTGGCCGGGCTTGATCTCGCCCTCGCGCTGCAGCCAGTCGATCCAGATCTGGAACTCCTTCGGGTCGATCACGCCGCCCTCACCGGCCACCCCGCTGCTCTTCCACAGCTGGATGGCGGTGGCGTCCTCGTTCCGCTTCCGCTTGGCGATGATCTCCTTCGCCTTGGCGATGTACTCCTCACGCGAGTGGGTCTGCGTCCACTGGATGGCCTTGGCAACCGCCTCGACGAACTTCTTCGTGGTGTTCGGGTTCTGCTTGATGAACCTGTCGGTGAGCACGTAGCTCCCGGCCGTGAAGGGGCCGAACAGGTCGATGTCCTTGAACAGGGGGCGGATGCCGCCGCGCTGCAGGGCCTTGTCGCGCAGGACGCCGCTCAGCGCGGCCACGTCGATCTGGCCCTGGCGGAGCGTCTGCTCGGTGCTGACGGGGGGCACGACGACCGGTTCGACCTGCTTGATCTCCTCGGGGGTCAGGCCGCCGCGCTTGAGGTACTCCTTGAGCACGGCCTCGAGGTGGGCCCCCAGGGTGTTCACGCCGACCTTCTTCCCGATCAGGTCTCGGGGCCCCCTGATCGGCGAGCCGTCGGCCACGAAGTAGCCGACGTAGCTGTCCTTGTCGCTGCCGTAGTAGCCGATGACCCCCTTGATGGGGGCCTTGGCGGCGGCCAGTTTGATGATGGCGCCGTTGAACGCGCCGCCGAAGTCGGTCTGGCCGGTCGCGGCGGCCTGGATGTCCTGTGGACCGGAGATCGTGTTGCCGATCCACTTGAGCTTGACGGGGGCGAGATAGCCGAAGTCCTCAGCGAGCTCCGGGAAGGTGACGGCGCCGACGCTTCCCTGGTAGCGGAGCTCCAGGGTCTCCGGCTCACCGGGTTTGGCGGACGCCTCCGCGCCGCAGGCGGCGAGGGTGACGACGAGCAGCGCGAGGAGAGGGACGTTTCTGAACTTGATCACGAGTGGTGTCCTCAAGAAGGAGGGAGGGACGAGGAAGTCGATTCGTGATCACGGACACTGAGCGCTGAACACACGACAGAAGTCGACATGTGCGCACCGGGTCAGATAGAGGCCCATACCGGAGAAGCTACGCACAACTCCAGCCTAAGTCAATATTTCCTACTTGTTTTGCATGAAATCGTGTGACGGAAATATGTGCGGCCTCAACCAGGGGCCTCACGAGGGCGACGACCTAAACTGAGGCCCGTGATTGAGGACATCTGGGTCGACCCCGCCGTCAGCGCGCTGAGACCGGACTTCGCGGTCCTGGCCATGACCGTTTACGGCCTGCGCAACGGACCCACGGACGACAGGTCCAGAGCCTGGCTGGCCGAAGCGGCCGAAGCGGCCGTGACCGTCGACGATCCGAGGGTCGAGGCGTGGCGGGAGGCCTACCGGGCGTTCGGCGCCAAACCCCAGCGGACGAGGCCCTCGGTCGACGCGCTGGTCAGGCGGATGCCGCTGCCGGAGATCAACCTGGTGGTCGACGCCTACAACGCGATCAGTGTCAGGCACGGGCTGCCCATCGGTGGCGAGGACCTCGGCCGCTACGTGGGACCGGCGAGGCTGGTCAGGGCGCAGGGGGACGAGCCGTTCGAGGTGGTCGAGAAGGGCGAGCCCGCGATCGACAACCCGGAGATCGGCGAGGTGGTCTGGCGTGACGACCTGGGCGCCACCTGCAGGCGGTGGAACTGGCGGCAGTGCGTGCGGACCCGGATCACCGAGGAGACCACGGACGCGCTGTTCTTGCTGGAGCGGCTCGCGCCCATGTCACTTGAGGAACTGCGCGCGGCGGGAGACGAACTGGCCGGGTCGCTGAGGGAGATCACCCCGGGCGTCAGGATCGAGTCCAGGCTTGTCGAGCATGAATGACCAGACCCTTACCACCCAGATGGACCCCCCGGGGGTGACCGTTTTGAACTGTCCTGAGAGGATCAGGCCGAGAGCTGCGGTCAGACTGGCACAGGCCCGGGTCCAGGCGAGTAGCCTTGGACAGGTTCTCTATCATCAACGCCGATCTGCGGAAGAGGGCGATTTCCGCCGTGTCGTCTGAGTCGTCGCGGACAAACCCGCTGGCAGCCTTTGGTCAGAACGAATGGCTTGTCGACGAGCTGTATCAGAAGTACCTCCAGGATCCCGAGTCCGTGGACCGCGCCTGGTGGAACTTCTTCGCTGATTACAGCCCTGATTCCGGGGCCGGCAGAGCCGCGCCCCCCGGGGCGGCCCCCGCCGCTCCCACACCCCCGACCTCCGCTGCGGCTCCGGTGACCCCGGCGGCCAAACCGGCAACCCCCACGCCGAAGCCCCAGGCAGCCCCGGCCCAACCCAAGCAGGAGACGCAGTTGCCCGCCGGTGCCGAGGAAGTCCGACTTCGTGGCGCGGCCGCTCGTACGGCCGCCAACATGGAGGCCAGCCTCGAGGTTCCGACGGCGACCAGCGTGCGCGCCGTACCGGCGAAGCTGCTCATCGACAACCGCATCGTGATCAACAACCACCTGTCGCGGGGACGCGGCGGCAAGGTGTCGTTCACGCACCTGATCGGTTACGCGGTCATCAAGGCCCTCAAGGTCCTGCCGGAGATGAACCACTCCTACGCCGAGATCGACGGCAAGCCGGTGCTGGTCAAGCCCGAGCACGCCAACCTGGGCCTGGCCATCGACGTCGCCAAGAGCGACGGCACCCGCCAGCTCCTGGTGCCCTCGATCAAGGCCTCCGAGTCCATGGACTTCCGCCAGTTCTGGGTCGCCTACGAAGAGATCGTGCGCAAGGCCAGGTCCGGCAAGCTGGGCGTCGACGACTTCAGCGGCACCACGATCTCGCTGACCAACCCGGGCACCATCGGCACCGTGCACTCGGTGCCGCGCCTGATGCCGGGACAGGGCACCATCATCGGCGTCGGCGCGATGGAATACCCCGCCGAGTACCAGGGTGCCTCTCCCGAGACGCTCTCCCGCCTGGCGGTGAGCAAGGTCATGACGCTCACCAGCACCTACGACCACCGGATCATCCAGGGCGCCCAGTCGGGCGACTTCCTGCGGCAGATCCACCGGCTGCTCCTGGGCGAGGACGGCTTCTACGACGAGATCTTCGAGGCCCTGCGGATCCCGTACGAGCCGGTGCGCTGGGTCCAGGACATCTCGGCCACGCACGACGACGACGTGGCGAAGTCGGCCAGGGTCATCGAGCTGATCCACGCCTTCCGGGTCCGCGGTCACCTGATGGCCGACACCGACCCGCTGGAGTACAAGCAGCGCAAGCACCCCGACCTCGACATCAAGTCGCACGGCCTGACCCTGTGGGACCTGGAGCGCGAGTTCGCGACCGGCGGCTTCGGCGGCCGCCCCCTGATGAAGCTGCGCGAGATCCTCGGCGTGCTGCGTGACTCCTACTGCCGCACCATCGGCGTCGAGTACATGCACATGCAGAACCCCGAGGAGCGCGCCTGGATCCAGGCGCGGGTCGAGCGGTCGCACGCCAAGCCCGACCGCGAGGAGCAGCTGCGCGTCCTGGAGCGGCTCAACACCGCCGAGGCGTTCGAGACGTTCCTGCAGACGAAGTTCGTCGGGCAGAAGCGCTTCTCCCTCGAGGGTGGCGAGTCCCTGATCCCGCTGCTCGACTCGGTGCTGTCGGCCGCCGCCGAGGAGGACCTCGACGAGGCCGTCATCGGCATGGCCCACCGTGGCCGCCTGAACGTGCTGGCCAACATCGTCGGCAAGTCCTACGGCCAGATCTTCGGCGAGTTCGAGGGCAACATCGACCCTCGCAGCGCCCACGGCTCCGGTGACGTGAAGTACCACCTGGGCGCCAGCGGCGACTTCGTCTCGCCCGACGGCTCCAAGCTCAAGGCCTCCGTGGTGGCCAACCCGTCCCACCTGGAGACGGTCGACCCGGTCCTCGAGGGCGTCGTCCGCGCCAAGCAGGACCTGCTCGAGCGCGGCGAGGAGGGCTTCACCGTCCTGCCCGTGCTCGTCCACGGCGACGCGGCCTTCGCGGGCCAGGGTGTGGTCGCGGAGACCCTGAACCTGTCGCAGCTGCGCGGCTACCGCACCGGCGGCACCGTGCACATCGTGGTCAACAACCAGGTCGGCTTCACCACGAGCCCGGCGAGCTCCCGCTCCAGCGTGTACGCCACCGACGTGGCCCGGATGATCCAGGCCCCGATCTTCCACGTCAACGGGGACGACCCCGAGGCCGTGGTCCGGGTCGGCAAGCTGGCGTTCGAGTACCGCCAGGCGTTCCGCAAGGACGTCGTGATCGACCTGATCTGCTACCGGCGCCGCGGCCACAACGAGACCGACAACCCGGCCTTCACCCAGCCGCTGATGTACGACCTGATCGACGCCAAGCGCTCGACCCGCAAGCTCTACACCGAGGCGCTGATCGGCCGGGGCGACATCACGGTCGAGGAGGCCGAGGGCGCGCTGCGCGACTACCAGGCCAAGCTGGAGAACGCCTTCGCCGAGACCCGCGCGGCGGTCAAGCAGCCGACCGGCGAGTTCGCCCGCCCGGTCGACATGGAGGCCATCCCCTGGTCCCACGAGGACACCCCCACGGGGATCTCCGAGGAGACCGTCAAGCGGATCGTGGAGACCCAGCTCAACCTGCCGGAGAGCTTCAACGCCCACCCGCGCCTGCTGCCGGTGCTCCAGCGCCGGGGCCAGATGGTGTCCGAGGACCGCATCGACTGGGGCATGGGCGAGACCCTCGCCTTCGGGTCACTGCTGATCGACGGCCACCCGGTCCGCCTGGTCGGCCAGGACTCCCGCCGGGGCACCTTCACCCAGCGGCACGCCGTGCTGGTCGACCGCGTCACCGGCGCCGAGCACACCCCGCTCAAGACGTTCAACCAGGGCACCACGAAGTTCTACGTCTACGACTCGCTGCTCAGCGAGTACGCCGCGCTCGGCTTCGAGTACGGCTACAGCGTGGAGCGGCCCGAGGCCCTGGTCGCCTGGGAGGCCCAGTTCGGCGACTTCGTCAACGGCGCCCAGTCCGTCATCGACGAATACATCACCGCGGGCGAGCAGAAGTGGGGCCAGCGCTCCGGCGTCACCCTGCTGCTGCCGCACGGCTACGAGGGTCAGGGCCCCGACCACTCCTCGGCCCGCATCGAGCGCTTCCTGCAGATGTGCGCCCAGGACAACATGACCGTGGCCCAGCCGACGCTGCCGGCGAACTACTTCCACCTGCTGCGCTGGCAGACGAAGGCGAACCGGCACCGTCCGCTGGTGGTGTTCACGCCCAAGTCGCTGCTGCGGCACAAGGCGGCGACCTCCGCGGTCAGCGAGTTCACCTCGGGAGCCTTCAGGCCCGTGATCGGTGACACCACGGTGAACCCGGCCGAGGTCCGCAAGGTCGTGTTCTGCTCCGGCAAGGTCTACTACGACCTGGCCGCGGCCCGTGACAGGCAGGGCAGGACCGACGTGGCGGTCGTCCGCATCGAGCGGCTCTACCCGTTCCCGATCAACCCGCTCGCGGCCGAGCTGGCACGCTACGCCGACGACATCGAGCTGATCTGGGCACAGGACGAACCGGCCAACATGGGCCCGTGGCCGTTCCTGACGCTGAAGATGGCCGAGAAGCCCGACGCCTTCGGCGGCCGCCCGATCAAGCGGGTCTCCCGCAAGGCGAACTCCTCCCCGGCGACCGGCTCGCACTCCACGCACGACGCGGAGCTGCAGCAGATCCTGGCCGAGATCTTCGGCTGACCCGAACACGCACGACCCGGAAGTCCCCCGCAGGAACCCCTGTGGGGGACTTCCCCGTTAGAGAGGACAACGATGTACTTCACCGATCGGGGCATCGAGGAGCTCGTCGAGCGCCGCGGCGAGGAGGAGGTCAGCATCGTCTGGCTGGCCGAACGGCTGCGCGAGTTCGTCGACCTGAACCCCGAGTTCGAGACCCCGGTCGAGCGGCTGGCCACCTGGCTGGCCCGGTTGGACGACGAGGACGAGTAATCAGACGCGATATATCTTGACCATCGTCCATAACGCGACATATCGTGTCTCCATAAGGAGGTCACGAACATGCGGCAGTGGACCATCGAGAAACCAGAGCAGCTCACCTTCGACGCTGTACGGAAGCTCAACATACGAATCGTGGCGGGCAGGCTGGCGGTGCTGGCCAGTGAGGGACCGCCCAGCCTCGAGGTCACGGACATCGGCACCCCGCCGTTGATCGTCACTCATGACGACGACGGCACGCTCACCGTCGCCTACAAGGACCTGACCTGGGAGGGGCTGCTCGGCTGGCTGCAGCCGGGGCGCAGGGAGACCACACTGACGCTGACCGTGCCGAAGGAGTGCCCGATCACCGCGGGGGTGGTCTCCGCCTCGGCCGTCGTGGCCGGTTTCGAGGGCCGCACCTCGGTCAAGAGCGTCTCCGGCGACATCGTGCTCGACGGGGTGAGCGGCGAGATCCACGCCGACACCGTCTCCGGCGACGTGGAGAGCCGTGGCCTGGTCGGTGATCTGTCCTTCAAGAGCGTCTCGGGTGAGCTGACCGTGGCCGCGGGAACGCCGCGCCGCCTACGCGCGACCACCGTCTCAGGGCGGATCACCGCGGATCTAGAACTCCCGCCGACCGGTCACGTGACGCTGAACAGCGTCTCCGGCGAGATCGTGCTCAGGCTGCCGCACACGGTCGAGACCGACGTCACCATCCGTTCGACCTCGGGAAGGATCGACACCGCCTTCACCGAGCTGAACCACGCGAACCAGCCCGGCGCCAAGACGCTGAGCGGCCGGATCGGCGGAGGCATGGCCTCGCTGACGGCGACCACCCTTTCCGCGGACGTCACACTGCTGAAGGGAGCACAGGCATGAGCCCGGTCTTCGGCCACGGGCGGTTGCGTCTCTACCTCCTCAAACTGCTCCAGGAGAGCCCGCGCCACGGTTACGAGGTGATCCGGCTGCTCCAGGACCGCTTCCTCGGCGTCTACTCACCCTCGCCCGGCACGATCTACCCGCGCCTGGCTCGCCTTGAGGAGGAGGGCCTGGTCACCCACGAGGTGGTGAACGGCAAGAAGGTCTTCACCCTCACCGACCAGGGCCACGACGAGCTGAACGCCAGGGGCGATGAGTTGGCCGACCTCGAACAGGAGATCTCCGAGTCGGTCCGCGACATCGCCCGCGAGGTCAAGGAAGACGTGCGCGACACGGTCAAGTCACTGCGCGATGAGCTCACCCAGATGGCGCGCGACGTGCGCCAGGGCGCCAAGCAGGAGCAGCGGCAGGCCCGGCACGAGCAGCGCGAGGCCTGGCGGGAGCAGAAGGCCGAGTGGCACCGCCAGAAGCATGAGTGGCAGCGGCAGACCCAGGAGTGGAAGCACGACTGGAGGCGCCTCTGGGCGGAGAGCTTCGGCGGGCACGGGTCACCTGCCAGCGACGCCCAGCTCGGGCAGATGCTGGCAGAGTTCGTCCAGGAGATCCGTGAGGACGCGGCGGCCCGGCAGGTGACCGAGGAGACACTGGCCACCGCGCAGGACGCGCTCTACGACGCCGCCCGCCGCATCCGCGACGCGCTGCGCTGACCCGCGTCCGCGAGGCGACGTGCGGTGCGGACGCAGGTCAGCGTCGTGCCGCGCCAACTCGTATCCGTGACGTGCTGATCCGTGCCCGCCCGCATGCCCGGCTCAGCCCGCCACGGTGAGGACGATCTTTCCGAAGACGTCACCCTCGTGCATGGCCGCGAACCCCTCGCGGGCCTCGGCCAGCGGGAGCACCCGGTCGATCGTCGGCCGGACGCCGGTCTGTTCCAGGAGACGGGCCAGCCTGCCCAGCTGGTCACGGGTGCCCATGGTCGAGCCGACCACGGAAAGCTGCAGGAAGAAGACCCGGTTCAGGTCGGCGGGCGGTACGGCTCCGCTGGTCGCACCGGAGACGACGATCCGGCCTCCGGGGCGCAACGCCTTGAGCGAGTGGTCCCAGGTGGCCTGGCCAACGGTCTCCATCACCGCGTCGACCCGTTCCGGCAGCCGGGCGCCGCTCTCGAAGACCTGGTCGGCGCCGAGGGCGAGGGCGTGCAGCCGCTTCTTCTCCGAGCGGCTGGTGGCCCACACCCGGTAGCCGCCCGCCCTGCCCAGGACGATCAGCGCGGTCGCGACGCCACCGCCCGCCCCCTGGACCAGCACGGTCGAGCCGGGTTCGAGTCCCGACTTCTCGAACAGCATGCGGTAGGCGGTCAGCCAGGCGGTCGGCAGGCAGGCCGCCTCCTCGAAGCTGAGCGCCGCAGGTTTGGGCACCAGGTTCCGCCGGGGCACGGCGACCCGTTCGGCGAAGGTGCCGTCGTGCACCTCGGACAGCAGGGAGCGCCTGGGGTCGAGCGTCTCGTCGGGGCCTTCACCGATCACCGAGTGCACGATGACCTCCTCGCCGTTCTCGTCGATCCCGGCGGCGTCGCAGCCGAGGACGATCGGCAGCCTGTCCTGGCGGATACCCACCCCCTTGAGGGTCCACAGGTCGTGGTGGTTGAGCGAGGCGGCCTTCACCGTGACGACGGTCCAGCCGTCCGGTACCTCGGGGTCCGGGTGCTGTCCGAGCGTGAGCCCGGCGAGTGGGTTTTCTGGGTCGATCCGCGTGGCGGTTACGGCGAACATGGCCGCACCTTACGCCCTCGGCCATGGTGGATCCGAGGCGGTCCGCCCCCGCCGACGGCCGGGTGTCCCGCCCCCACGAGAGCGCGCCTCACGACGCCCCGCTTCCCGGGGCCTCCCGCCCGTCTCCCTCGGTCTGTCTCCGCGGGCGCGCCCTACGACGTCAGCCTTACCCTGACACCGGCGATCATCCGTTCGACGGCCGCCCGCTCGCCCGCGGCCTCGATGTACACCCCGTCCGCACAGCGCCTGCTGGAAAACCCGCCGCTCGGGTCGGGTACCACCTGGGAGATCTCCCGTATGTCGCAGCGCGGCGCGGGCGCGATCACCAGCACCGCCTCCCCGGCTCCGCCGAACCAGAGTTGCGGTCCCACCAGCGCGCCACGGAAGAGCTGTCCCGGGCCGGCCAGCCGTACCGGGGAGGTGGCCTCCAGCACGAGATAGCCGTCTCCGGTCACCCTGCCGCGCAGGTTCTCGGCCCACAGGAGCCGCTGCTCGTAGGTCATCCCGTCCTTCTGGTCGCGCAGCGTGACGTACCAGGGGGCGAAGTCGAACATCATGACCTGCCCCTCCGTCGGCCCCGTGGGCTGCCAGAGGGTGCCGTGGCCCGCCAGCCTCCTGAGCATCGGCCTGCCCTGTGCGATCTCCGCGTATCCGCCCGGCGGCACGGTCAGCATCCGGAACAGGCTGAAGTATCCCTCGAGCCAGCCGCCCTGTGCGGGCCGTACGCCGAGCTTGGCCAGGCCCAGCTCTGCCGGGTAGCCGATCTGGGCCTTCGAGCCGTCCGGGAAGACGACGTCGAGGGTCTCCCGATCCCCCTTGCTCCTCGGTCTGGGGTAGAGCACGTTGGTCGGCGTCCCTGCGGCGACCGGCGCGGAAACGACGCCTGGCGTCGAGGCCTGGGCGGGGGACGCAGGCGCACCGGGGTCCCTGCCGGCCAGCAGGCTGATGACCGGGACGGCCACGAGCACGGCGAGCACCGCGATCCCGACCCAGCGTCTTGGGCCTGTTTGCCCCCCGGACTCGATGACGTCGTTCGGATCCCCGGCCACGTTCAGACTGCCTTCACGAAGGTACGATTTTCATCCATCTTCAGGTTGAGCGGCCCCCTCGCCCAGATCGCCGCGATCACGAATCAGAACCGATGTGTCACCACATCACGACATTCGTCTGCCTCCCCGCGAGGACCTCACGGGCGGCGGCCTTCATGGACCAGGGCCGGGGAAACAGGTGGCCGCGGACCGCGCCCACCGAAAGGAAAAAAGGGGGGCATCGGCGGCGGACACCCGTTCGAGCGCTCCGCGGAGGCTTCGTTCACCCCCGATGCCGCCGTTGCCTGAGAAATCTTTGGCAATCACCGTTACCCGTGTTGCCAGAGGTGGCTACACATCACCCGACAGGCGACACCACCTGCGGAAATACTTATTCGATAAATTATAACCAGTCGCTATTTAAATAACAGGATCGCATCGGATGGAACCGATTCAGACTTTTTCACGTCGTCTGCTCGCCGACACTTGATCCATTCAGTAACGTTCCGATCGTTTTCCTTGCGAGGAGAGGTCCTGTCTTCTCGCACAGGACGAAAGGAGCTCCATTGAATTCCCGAGCAAGGCGCCTCGCGATCCCCCTCACCGGCCTCCTCGTGATCGCCGGAGTGATCGGCGCCACCCCCGGAGCGAACGCCGCCACCCCGGGCGACGTGGTCAGTTCAGCCGCGGCCGAGACCCCGGGCGAGGCCATCGCCTTCTGGTCTCCCGAGCGGATGCGCAAGGCGACAGACGCGACCGGCGGCCTCGAGGTGAGCGTCAGGGGCGGCAAGGTCTCGGCCGCCGCGACCCCCGACGGCCCCGGCGGGGTGGTTCCGCCGATCGGCGGGGAGGACGCGAAGCCCACCAGGAGCAGGCACGTCAACCTGCCGAACAGCGTCGGCCGGATCTTCTTCACCCTCCCCGGCACCGACCCGAAGAACCCGGCGAACTGGAAGTACTGCTCCGGCAGCTCCGTCCAGGGCAGGTACCGCAACCTGGTCGCCACCTCGGCGCACTGCGTGTACGACGTGAAGAGAGACAGGTTCTACGACAACTGGGTCTTCATCCCGTCCTACTGGGACGGCAACCAGGCCTGGGAGGGCAAGAACCCCTACGGTGTCTACCCGGCCCAGTGGTTCAACGCCCACGACGACTTCGTCGTGAAGGAGGACTACGACTTCGACTACGCCTTCGTCAACGTCCACTCCGGCTTCACGGTGAACTGGGGCAAGAGCACGGACGGCGTGTGGAAGCCGACCGTCAAGAAGGTCGGCAAACTCGGCGACAACGTCGGCGGCCAGGGCTTCGCCTGGAACCAGCCGGTCAAGAACAGGGTCTACTCCTTCGGCTACCCCGCGGGCCCGCACCCCGACGGGGACAAGCCCTTCACCGGGCGCACCATGAAGTGGTGCTACGGCACGACCGGCGCCATGCCTCCCGCGCCGAAGTACGACGTCCAGGAGCACACCGGCCTCGGCTGCGCCTTCACCTCGGGCGCCAGCGGCGGTCCCTGGCTGCTGAAGTATCGCAACTCAACCCGGACCGGCTATCTGAACGGCGTCAACAGCGTCGCCTGGGACACCGACAAGAACGACAGGTACGACACGATCTCCTCGCCGTACTTCAACGGCGACACCTACCAGGTCTACCGGGTCGCGGCCAACCGCTGGACCGACTGACCGGTCGCGGTGGCCGCCCGCACAGGCCATTCGGGCGGCCACCGCGACAGGGGCCCGGTCTCCACGACCGGGCCCTTCGCCGTACGGCCACGCCCGGCCGCCCGCTCCCCGAAAGATCGGGGCTCACTTCGCTGAGCGCTCCCTGAAGGAGAAGACAGGGCCGGTCTCGGCGTACAGCGAGCAGGCGTTGCCGTAGGTCCGTTCGAAGTGGATGAACCGGCCGTCCCAGCTTCCGGTCGCGGTCACCGTGACCGGGTCGTAGTGCGTCGGACAGATCACACCGGGCAGCGGTGTGAGCGCTGCCGGATCTCCGCCGACCGGGATCAGCGCCTCGCAGGCCGCGAACGGATCGGGATGCGTGCCGCGCGGCGGGTCGCACATGAGCAGGGAGTGCCTGGCGACCGGTGTCGCGTCCTCGCCGTAGGCGAAGGTCAGCACGAGCGCCCGCACCCTGAACGGAGGCTTGACCCCGATCGGCCTGATCGGAATGGGGACGATCGGGACGGGCTCTCCCGGATAGGGAGGTCCGGGCCAGACCTGCCTGCCCACGGGCGGGTCGGGATCACGTGGCGGTGGTGGGGTGGCGGCGGCGGCCGTACCGGACAGGAGCAGGAACCCGGCAGCGGCCAGGCAGAAGAGACGTCGCAAGGATTCCCCCGAATTTCGCGTGACGCCGAGTGCGGCTCAGCCTCCCGCACCCCTCCGGCTCCGGCAACGACCGACTCTCGTGTTTTCGCAGCTCATGGCCTTGTACGGCCAACCACCCCCATCCCCACCAAGAACGGGTAGATCAGACGTGGATCTTGAGTGTTCGGTTCCACCCATTTGGTAACGAAATTATATCGGTCCCAACTTCTGCCCGATTTGTAGAGATTTACCCGTTCTTTGCCTAGTACGGTCGGCACTTGTCTCTTTACGCATGCGTGGGCCACGCCCCGAGCGGCTCATGACAAAGAAGGAGCTAGATTGAACTCCCGAGCAAAGCGCCTGATCCTCCCCCTCGGTGGTGCCGTCGCGGCCACCTCCCTGATCAGTGCGACCCTCGCCACCTCCGTCCAGGCCGCCGCCCCCGGCCCGAAGACGGTCAACCTCGCCGCGTCCGGTAACGCGAAGGCCATCGCGGGCTACTGGACCCCTGCCAAGCTGAAGTCGGCCAAGACGTACCTCTCCGAGGGAACCGTCTCCGCCAAGCTGAAGACCGGCGCCTCAAGAGCCGCCGCCGACGGCAAGCCCGGCACCGTCGCCCCGACCGGCGAGGAGGGCAAGACCGCGGGCAGGTCCAAGAACCTGAACCTCCCCATCACCGTCGGCAAGGTCTTCTTCCTCGACGACAAGGGGCAGGAGCGCTGGTGCTCCGGCACCTCGGTGCAGTCGAAGTACCGCAACCTGGTCGCCACCGCGGGCCACTGCGTGTACGACACCGACACGAACAAGCCCTACAGCAACTTCGTGTTCATCCCGGGCTACTACCAGGGCAAGGCTCCCTGGGGTATCTACGTCGGCTCGAAGGTCAACGTCCACTACGACTTCGACGTCTACGAGGACTACGACTACGACTACGCGTTCGTCAACGTCTTCAACGGCATCAAGCAGACCGGTGCCAAAGAGGTCAAGAAGGCAGAGTTCGACAGCTACACCGGCCTGAAGTACACCGAGGACACCAAGGTGTCCAAGGAGGCCTACGAGGAGTGGATCGGCCGCTACGGCGGCGTCGGCTTCGCCAAGGACGCCGTCGCCGAGCAGACCACCGGCCCCGAGGACAAGCGCGGCCTCTACGCTCCGCAGGAGGTCAGCAGCGAGGCGTGGAAGGAGGCCGCCAAGGTCGGCGGCCCGGCCGACATCAAGATCGGCGCCCAGGCGTACCAGACGGTCGAGGTCGTGTCCGAGGCGGAGGCCAAGGAGTACGAGGCCGCCTCGAACACCACCCACCCGGGACGGGTCTTCCGTGACGAGAAGACCGGCCAGTGGAAGATCGAGCACTCCTACCTGAAGCGCTGGGTCATCCCCGGCAAGGACGCCGAGTTCTACATCACGAAGTTCTACGTCAAGACCTTCTCCGACGCGGGCCGTCTCGGCGACAACGTCGGCGGTCAGGGCTTCACCTGGAACCAGAAGTCCGGCAAGAAGGTCTTCACGTTCGGCTACCCCGCCTCGGCCCACCTGGACGGCGACAAGCCCTACAGCGGCCACACCATGAAGTGGTGCTACGGCACGACGGGCGCCGCCCCGGTCGTGGCGCAGTTCAAGGCCGAGGAGCAGCAGGCCGTCAAGTGCGCCTTCACCCCCGGCGCCAGCGGTGGCCCGTTCCTGCTGCAGTACAAGAGCAGCAAGCGGACCGGTTACCTCAACGGTGTCGTGAGCCTGACGGTCGACAGCGACAAGAACGGCCGCTACGACCGGGTCACGACCCCGTATTTCAACGGTGAGACCTACGGCATCTACAAGTACGCCGCCAACCTCTGGACCGGAAAACTCCCGGCCTAGAGTAGGGACGTCGTGAACGTGGGAAGGCCCGCAGCAAGCGGGCCTTCCCCCCCACTTGACGGGGTACTTATGCCCCACGGTGCATGCTCTCTCTAGTAACAGTGCGAAACTCCCAGGTAACGGTGTCAAGGCAGATCATCCAACCGAGCTGCCCAAAACCAAGTTGATCTGGAAAAATCACCCCTTACGACCTCCTCCCGGTCCTTGATCCCAGAAGGGAACGCCCTTCATGTCCCCCCGCGCACGGCGGTTGACGATCACACTGAGCGCCCTCGTGGCCGCCGGTGTGCTCGCCATGCCCGCGTTCGCCGGGGGTGCCAGCGCCGCCGGCACCCAGGACACCGGCGCCTGGAACGCCACCGCGAACAGCATCACCTCCATCACGCTGACCAAGAACAGCGCGGACGTGAAGCGGATCGCGGAGTACTGGAGCCCGGCCAGGATCAAGCAGGCCCAGGACAACACCCCCGCCACGCCAGAGGTCAAGCCCAGCGACGGCAGCGCCGCCTCCTCGGCGCCGGTCTCCCCGACACCGACCGGTACGGCCGGCGGCGGGGGCGCCGCGGCGAAGGCCGCCGCGTACAGCGCCTCCAAAATCACCTCGCCGGTCATCAGGCCCACCCTGCCGACGAAGAAGCAGCCCTCGGACAGCAACCTCCCCCGCACCGTGGGCAAGGTGTTCTTCAAGATCGGCGACAAGGAGTACTGGTGCTCCGCCTCAGCCGTCGCCTCGAAGAACCGCAACCTGGTCGCCACGGCCGGGCACTGCGCCTATGACGCCAAGCAGGGCAAGAACGCCGAATATTGGATCTTCATCCCCGGCTACAACCAGGGCAAGACGCCCTACGGCATCTACGTCGGCCACTCGCTCAACCTGCACGAGAACTTCACCGGCAGGGGCGACTACGACTACGACTACGCCTTCATCACGGTGCACGACGGGTTCGTCTGGACCCCTGGCAAGACTCCGAACACCTACGAGATGGAGTCGGTCGGCAGTCTGGAGGACAACGTCGGCGGCCAGGGCCTGATGGTCAACCGCGGCATCGGGCTCTCGGTCTTCGCCTTCGGCTACCCGGCGGCCCCCAACATCGACGGCAGCAGGCCGTACGACGGCCAGAAGATGCTGTGGTGCGACGGGCGCACCTACCTGACCAAGGCACCGACCCGCCTGGTCGAGAGGGGCATCTCACTCGGCTGCACGTTCACCGGCGGGGCGAGTGGCGGCCCCTGGCTGATCAACTATGACCCTCGGCAGGGCCTCGGCTACCTGAACGGCGTCAACAGCTTCGCCTGGGACACCGACACCGACAAGAAGTACGACCGCATCTCCTCCCCGTACTTCATCCAGTCGACCTACGTGGTCTACGAGTACGCCGACCGTCAGCGCGCCTTCTGACGCCCGAGGCACCTTATGGCTGCCTTAAAAGAGGCTTAAGACAGCCTCAGATGAACATTTACCTTTACCTCCCTGCATAGGTTTTTGTCGTCCCGTGATTCCGATGCCTGCACCCATGCAGCGCAAGGAGCAGTCTTGAAGCGCATCCTCCTTCCCGTCGCCGGCACCGCCGTCTCCGCCGGTCTGCTGGCCGCTGGTCTGGCCGGTACCGCCCAGGCCGCACCGGACTGGGCCACCGACCCGATGGCCGTGAACAACGCCGCGGCGGTCTCCGTCGTCGACTTCTGGACCGCGTCGAACAACGCCGCCCTGAAGAAGGCCACGGCCTACTACCACGACGACACCCCGCCCACCTGGAAGTCCGGCGGCGGCTACTCCCCCGACGGCAAGCCCGGTTCCGTGCTCCCCATCGGCGAGGAGAAGGCCGCCCCCGCCACCGTCAAGAACATCAACCTGCCCAGGACCATCGGCAAGGTGTTCTGGGTCGACGCCGGCGGCCGGCCGAAGTGGGCCTCGGCCACCTCGGTCCAGTCGAAGTACCGCAACCTGGTCGTCACCGCCGCCCACAACGTCTACGACACCGCGGGCACCGGCGACCCCAAGGTCCTCGACAAGTGGGTCTTCGTCCCGGCCTACTACCAGGGCAAGGCGCCGTTCGGCATCTACGTCGGCAAGGTCGCCTGGACGCACTACGACTTCGACGTCTACGAGGACTACGACCGCGACTACGCGTTCGTCACCGTCTACAACGGCGTTCTCAACAACGGCAAGAAGCAGGTCACCAAGTCCGAGTACGACGGCTTCAGCGGCCCCAAGTGGACCGAGGGCGGCCACTACTTCATCGGCCTGTCCAGGGACGCAGGGCGCCTCGGCGACAACGTCGGCGGCCAGGGCTTCACCTGGAACCAGAGAACCGGCCAGGGGGTGTACGTCTTCGGCTACCCCGAGGCTCCGCACCCCGACGGCGACAAGCCCTACACCGGCGTCACCCCCAAGTGGGTGTACGGCAAGACCACCGGCAAGGTGTACGTCTCCGCCGCTGAGAAGGTGGAGGAGCACGTCGGCCTCAAGGCCGCCCTCACTCCCGGCGCGGACGGCGGCCCCTGGCTCGTCAGGTACAGCAACGCCAAGCGTCTGGGCTACGTCAACGGTGTCACCAGCCTCTTCGGCGACCAGGACAAGAACGGCCGCTACGACCTGATCACCTCGGCCTACTTCGACGGCGAGACCGCCGACATCTACAAGAGGGCCGCCAACGTCTGGTCCGGCAAGATCGTGGGCCCGAACGGCGAGCTCTACAAGTAAGACCAGGCTCACCCAGGGCGCCTTTGGAGGGTTTTCCCCTCCCATCCCCCTGGTTTCACGTCGCGAGGTCCGGCATCCGCCGGGCCTCGCGTCTTTTTTGTCCGGTTTCCCGGCAAGCATCGATTCCACGACGGGTTGACTACGGGCGCGTTAGACGTAGTTCGCGGCGATTTGGTGCCATCAAAAAATGTGATCTGCATCACATCAAATTTCCGATGATCTTGGTTGGACCGATCCACGAAGATCGTCATCTTTAACAAAAAACTTATCTTGATCTGCAAGAACAGGACATAGGCCTCACTCGGGCAACACCACCCCCACCCCTCCCACCCCCTCTTGGAACGGTCCGAAGGGGGTTGACTGGGATCTTTACTTACCGGAACGACTTCCGCTTACGAAGATCACCCTTGTATCTTTCCGTCATCCCTTTACTGACGCATGGGACGCAAGAGCGTTCCACATCAGACCAAGGAGTTCCCTTGAAGCGCATCCTCCTCCCCGCCGGTGGCGTCGTCCTCGCCACCGGTCTGCTGGCCGCCGGCCTGGCCGGCACCGCCCAGGCCGCCCCGGACTACGCGACCGACCCGCTGGCCGCCAACAACGCCGA
>NZ_JBFBCE010000054.1:23924-61702 GCF_040689595.1 Streptosporangium sp. NPDC051023
CCGATCGGTGAGGAGAAGGTCGTCCCGACCAAGGTCAAGAACATCAACCTGCCGAAGAACATCGGCAAGGTGTTCTGGACCGACAAGCAGGGCAAGAACCGCTGGGCCTCCGGCGTCTCGATCCAGTCGAAGTACCGCAACCTGGTCGTCACCGCCGCCCACAACGTCTACGACACCGCGGGCACCGGCGACGCCGACGTGCTGAAGAACTGGGTGTTCGTCCCGGGTTACTACCAGGGCAAGACCCCCTACGGCATCTACGTCGGCAAGACCGCGTGGACGCACTACGACTTCGACGTCTACGAGGACTACGACCGCGACTACGCGTTCGTCACCGTCTACAACGGTGTGTTCTACAACGGCAAGAAGCAGGTCACCGAGGCCGAGTACAAGTCCTTCACCGGGCCGAAGTACGTCGAGGAGACCAAGAAGCAGGTCACCAAGGCCGAGTACGAGAAGTGGGTCGGCACCACCGGCCACGCTGGTGAGATCGTCGACGAGGTCAAGACCCAGACCACCGGCCCGGACGACAAGCGCGGCACCTACAAGCCGGTCGAGGTCTCCAAGAAGGACTACGACGACGCTGCCGCCGTCGGCGGCCCGTCCGTGATCAAGCCGGGCGCCCAGGCCTTCAGCGACACCGTTGTGGTCTCGAAGGAAGAGTACGACAAGCACGTCGACGGTCCCACGGGCACGAAGGGCACCACCAACGGGCAGTGGAACATCACCCACTACTACGTCAAGCAGTGGGTGATCGCCGGCTCCGAGGCCAAGTACTTCATCAAGGACTACGGCTTCTTCATCGAGCTGTCCAAGGACGCCGGTCGTCTGGGTGACAACGTCGGTGGCCAGGGCTTCGCGTGGAACCAGAAGACGGGCCAGCCGGTCTTCATCTTCGGCTACCCGCAGGCGCCGGAGCCCGACGGTGACAAGCACTTCACCGGCATCACCCCCAAGTGGGTGTACGGCAAGACCTCCGGCAAGGTGTACGTCTCCGCCGCGCAGAAGATCGAGGAGCACATCGGCGTCAAGGGTGACCTCACCCCCGGCGCCGACGGTGGCCCCTGGGTCCTGAAGTACAACAACGCCAAGCGTCTGGGCTACGTCAACGGTGTCACCAGCCAGTTCGGTGACCAGGACAAGAACGGCCGCAACGACCTGATCACCTCGGCCTACTTCGACGGCGAGACCGCCGACATCTACAAGAAGGCCGCTCTGACCTGGTCCGGCAAGATCACGGGCCCGAACGGCGAGCTCTACAAGTAAGCCGTAAGGATCTAGCGATCCACTGAGCCGGAGGGTCCAAACCTCCGGCTCACCCATAGCTCCACCACAGAGAGACCCGGTGATGCGCACACCGGGTCTCTTTGTCATGCCCGATGTAAAGATCGACCGCCCCTTCGCGGGGCCCCGGCGGCATCCGCTGTCATGGCCTCTGTCAGGCCACCGCGATCCCACGACGGCGTCGGATCACCGCTCCCCACTGACCGTCGATCAAGCCGCCTCTCGTACACCCCTGCCCAACAAGATAGCGGAACGCTGTTTTCACAACACAATACGTAACTGATTTTTAGGTTTCGCGCCCCGGTTTCTCGCGAACCAAAAGACGCCCCTCGCCGATCGGGCGAGGGGCGTCCCCACGAAGGTGTTCCGCCGGCGGACCTGGAAGGGGGTGACCTGTGCGGGCTCCCGGCAGCGGAAAAGGAAGGACTGACCCGACCACGGGCCTGAGATTCGGGGCTTACCTGCGGGCGACTCCGTCCACGCGGGCCTGCGCCGCGACGGCGGCGATGACCGCGGGGGCGACCCGCTCGTCGAACGGGCTCGGGATCACGTAGTCGGCGGACAGGTCGTCGCCGACGACGGCGGCCAGCGCCTCTGCGGCGGCCACCTTCATGTTCTCGGTGATGGTCGAGGCGCGGACGTCGAGCGCTCCCCTGAAGACGCCGGGGAAGGCCAGCACGTTGTTGATCTGGTTGGGGAAGTCGGAGCGGCCGGTCGCCACCACCTGGGCGTGCTTCCTGGCGATCTCCGGATGCACCTCGGGAGTCGGGTTGGACAGCGCGAAGACGATGGAGTCGGGCGCCATCGACGCGATGGCTTCCTCGGAGACCGTGGAGCCGGACAGGCCGACGAACACGTCGGCCCCGGCCAGCGCCGACTCGGTGGAGCCGCGCAGACCGGCCTTGTTGGTGTCGCGCGCCAGGGCCTCCTTGAACGGGTTGAGGCCCTCGCGGCCCTCGTGGATGAGGCCCTTGGAGTCGGCGACCGCGATGTCCCCGATGCCGGCGTTGAGGAGGATGCGGCTGACCGCGACCCCCGAGGCCCCGGCGCCGGCGACCACGGCCCGCAGGTCGCCCAGGGAGCGCCCCGTCAGCCTGGCGGCGTTCTTCAGCGCCGCCAGCACGACGATCGCGGTGCCGTGCTGGTCGTCGTGGAAGACGGGGATGTCCAGCAGCTCGCGCAGCCGGTCCTCGACCTCGAAGCAGCGAGGAGCGCTGATGTCCTCCAGGTTGATGCCCCCGAAGGAGGGCGCGAGGCGGACGACGGTCTCGACGATCTCATCGACACCGGTGCAGTCGAGGCAGATCGGCACCGAGTCGACATTGGCGAACTGCTTGAACAGCAGGGCCTTGCCCTCCATGACGGGCATGGCCGCCGCGGGGCCGATGTCCCCGAGGCCGAGCACGGCGGTGCCGTCCGAGACGACGGCGACCACGTTGGACACCCAGGTGTAGTCGTTGACGAGCTCGGGCTCGTCGGCGATCGCGCTGCAGACCTTCGCGACGCCAGGCGTGTAGGCGAGGGCCAGGTCCCCGGCGTCGCGGACGGGAACGGTCGAGCGGATCTCCAGCTTGCCCCCGCGGTGCAGGGCGAAGGCCGGATCGAGATCGAGGGTTTCAAGGGAAATGGAGGATGGCGTGACAGCCACAGCGACCCCTGTAGTTCAGTCAGACTCAGACGGATTGGTCCTTCGTAGACGCGCCACCGCGGGGCTGGCCCGGCTTCGGTAGTCGCTCGGGGCCTGCTCGTGGGGCCGTCTGGAGGGGTACGGGGGTCACCCGTTGCTCGATTCTGCCACAGGGCGGGACCCTCACAGCGGACAGGGGGCACTTACTTTCGGTACATGGCGACGGTCTCCTTCGTTACATGGTGACGGCTCCGTCACGCATGTAAGATGCGGCTCCTGTCGTCATCGCTTACATCGACGGACCATCCGAATCGACGGACCATCCGAATGGATCTGACCTCCTACGCCGAGCTGGCCGTACTGCTGATCAACAACCCGGACCGGCTGACCGGTCTGGAGGGACTGCGCGCGCTGCTCGAGGAGGGCGGCCGCTACCGCCCCGGCTGCCGCATCACCCGCGGTGACCTCGACGCGCTGCGCGACCTCCGCGAGGAGCTGATCGTCATCTTCGAGGCCGCGGCGACCGGCGACGAGGACGACGTGGTCGACCGGCTCAACTCGCTGCTGATCCAACACCCGGTGCAGCCCCAGATCTCCGGCCACGACGGCGAGCGCTGGCACATGCACCTCACCGAGGGCGGCCGGATGGCCGACCAGTACGCCGTCGGCGCCGTGATGGGCCTGGCGACCCTGGTGACCGACCTCGGCGTGAACCGGCTCGGCCTCTGCCAGGCGACCCCCTGCAGGCGGGCCTTCCTCGACACCTCGTCGAACCGGTCGAGGCGATACTGCTCGGAGCGCTGCGCCAGCAGGGCGAACGTGGCCGCCTACCGGGCTCGCAGGAAGGTCGGCGGCCAGTAGCGCAGCACCACCCGGCCTACCAGCGACGACGGCGGCACGGCGCCGAAGTCCCAGCTGTCGCGGCGGCCTGGGGCGCGCTGGTTGTCGCTCTCCAACCACCACCCCTCCTCGCTTCGCCACACGGCCCGCTTGACGATCAGCAGTGACGGGTCAGAGGGGAGCCTGGCGACCACCAGATCCCCGACCCTGACCGGGGCGCCGCGCCGTACCCAGAGCCAGTCTCCCGGCCGCAGCGCGGGCAGCATCGAGTCTCCTTCGACACGGACTCTCACAGAGCTCAACCCCATCCCACACGGCATTTGAAGACGAGTAAGGTCGGTAGCGGACCATGCTGATCCCAGCATCAAGGAAGGATTTTCCGATGCTTGCACGACTTCTGCGACCCAGGCGTGTCGCCTCCGCGCACTGCGACCTGCCGTGTGGCGTGTACGACCCGGCCCAGGCTCGCATTGAGGCCGAGTCGGTGAAGGCCATCATCGAGAAGTACGCCGCGAACGAAGACCCGGTCTTCCGCACCCGCGCACTGATCATCAAGGAGCAGCGGGCCGAGCTGGTCAAGCACCACCTGTGGGTGCTGTGGACCGACTACTTCAAGCCTCCGCACCTGGAGACCTACCCCCAGCTGCACCAGCTGTTCTGGGAGGCCACCAAGCTCGCGGGCGCCGCGGGTGGCAAGGGCACCGTCGACGTCGCCCAGGCGGACGAGCTCCTGGCCAAGATCGACGAGATCTCCAAGATTTTCTGGGCGACCAAGGCCGCCTGAGCCGAAAGCCTGGTTATCGGCTCGCCCAGGCCCCGTGTGGAGTGCGACCACACGGGGCCTGACCTGTTCTTAGACCCCATTCTGGTGTCTTAAAGTGTTCTTGAGGTGCTAAATCGCCCGGATCGCGAGTCCAAGCGGGCCAACCACCGCCGCGGGGCTGTAGGTTGCAGTCAGCGACTCTGCGAGGAGGAACGTGACCGAACACACCGAGACGCCCGCGGTCGACATGGGCGGGATCCGCGACGTGGTGAGCGTCCGGCTGCCGGCCGCGAGTGCCTATCTGTCCGTGCTGCGTACGGCGACCGCCGGACTGGCCGCACGGCTGGACTTCACGCTCGACGAGATCGAGGACCTGCGGATCGCGGTCGACGAGGCGTGCGCGATGCTGCTGACTCAGGCCGTGCCCGGCACCGACCTGACGGCCGAGTTCGAGCTGACCGGGCAGCTGATGCAGGTCAGGGTCGAGGTCAGCACGGTCGGCAGCACCACACCGAAGCGTGATGACTTCGCCTGGATGGTGCTCACCGCACTGGCCGACGATGTGGATGCCGTAACCGACTCCCCCGACCGCATGGCGATCGTGCTACGCAAGCGCCGAGGCGCAGCGAGGCCGGCGTGACGGAAAGGACTCGTGCCATGGCCGCCAGCGACCACGCGGTGCCCGACCGGGTGCGCGCGCGCCTGCTCTTCGCGGAACTGGCGGAGTTGACCCCCGACGACTCGCGGCGCCAGCGTATCCGTGACGAGCTCGTCGAGCTCCACCTCCCCCTCGTGGAGTATCTCGCCCGCCGGTTCCGCAACCGGGGCGAATGGCTCGACGACCTCACCCAGGTCGCGACCATCGGCCTGATCAAGTCGATCGACCGCTTCGATCTCGCGCGGGGGGTGGAGTTCTCCACTTACGCCACCCCGACGATCGTGGGCGAGATCAAACGGCACTTCCGCGACAAGGGCTGGGCGGTCCGCGTGCCGCGCCGCCTGCAGGAGCTGAAGCTCTCGCTCACCAAGGCGATCAGCGAGCTGTCCCAGCGCGAGGGGCGTGCGCCGACCGTCGCAGAGCTCGCGACGTTCCTGAAGATGAGCGAGGAGGAGGTGCTCGAGGGGCTGGAGTCGGCCAACGCCTACTCAACGGTCTCCCTCGACGCGCCCGACTCCGGTGACGACGACGCGCCCGCGGTGGCCGACTCGCTCGGCATTGTGGACGACTCCCTGGAGGGCGTCGAGTACCGCGAGTCGCTCAAGCCTCTCCTCGAACGGCTGCCGCCTCGCGAGAAGCGGATCCTGTTGCTGCGTTTCTTCGGCAACATGACCCAGTCACAGATCGCCACCGAGCTCGGCATCTCGCAGATGCACGTGTCCCGGCTGCTGGCCAGGACCCTGGCCCAGCTCCGCGAGGGACTGACCGCGGAGGATTAAAGGCTGTCCCGGTCCCCGTAGAGGGCCTGGGTCGTCGGCGGGGACAGCAACGCGACCAGTCCGATCACTGCCGCGGCGATCAGCGGGATGCCGATCGCCTGCTGGTCGGACTGGATCAGCGTGACGCCGACCACGACGGCGAAGATCTGGGCAAGCACTCCGGGGCTCCGCGCCCATCGCTCGGTCCGCAGCATGCCCAGGGCGACCCAGAGCAACGCGGCGCCCAGGAGGATCCCGAACCCGGCCACGAAGATCGAGCTCACCACGTCGGACGGCTGGCCGATCACCGTCTCGACGCCGACGTAGCCGCCGAGCAGCAGGGTTGTGACGCCTTCGAGCGCCATGACGGCGGCGGCGACGGCGAGGGTCAGCGGGCGGTGGTTCGACACAGCCAAAGCCTATCGCCGGGACATCTCGCCCCCTCCTTCGCCGCCATGACGGCGTTATCGGCGGATACGCTGGCATTATGCGCGCGATGCTGCTGGTGAATCCCAAGGCCACCACGACCAATCAGCGGACGCGGGACGTGCTGATCAGAGCACTGGGCGCAACCGTGGACTTAACGGTCGAGGAGACCGGCTACCGGGGGCACGCGGCTCATCTGTCCCGCACTGCCCATGCCTCCGGGTTCGACGTGGTCGCCGTGCTCGGCGGTGACGGCACGATCAACGAGACCGTGAACGGTCTGCTCGACGCGGAGGACGACGAGGGCGGGGAGGCCCGAGACGGGGAGTCCTCCGATGAAAGAGACGGCGAGGCGGACAGTGAGGCGGACGGCGGCGCGATGAACCGCCCCGCGCTGCTGGTGATCCCCGGCGGGAGCGCGAACGTCTTCGCGCGGGCGCTCGGGCTGCCGAACAACCCGGTCGAGGCGGCGGGCGCGGTGCTCGAGGCCCTGCGCGACGACCGGCGGCGGACCGTCGGGCTCGGCCAGGCGATCTGGGACGGCCAGCGCAGATACTTCACCTTCTGCAGCGGGCTCGGCTACGACGCCGAGGTGATCAGGGCGGTCGAGGGGATGCGCGGGACCGGGCGCAAGGCGACCCCGACGCGCTATGTGAACACGGCGTTGCACCACTACCTGTCGACGGACAAGCGCCACGCCCCCATGGCCGTCGAGGGGCCTGACGTGCCGCCCGCGGACAACCTCTTCATGGCGATCGTCTCCAACACCTCGCCCTGGACCTATGTGGGCTCCCGTCCCGTGTGCCCGACACCGTGGGCGAGCTTCGAGACCGGCCTCGACCTGCTGGGACTGCAGCGCCTCGGCTTTGCAGCGATGAGTCATCTGATGCCCCAGATCATCGGGGTACGCGAGACCCTGCCCACGGGCCGTCACCTCGTGCAGCTCCACGACGAGCGGGAGTTCACGCTGAGCGCCCAGCGCCCGGTGGCCTTCCAGCTCGACGGCGACTACCTGGGAGAGGTCGAGCGCGTGACGTTTCGCTCTATCCCGAAGGCGTTACAAGTGTTGGTCTGACCGGTTACAACTGGTCATCATGTGACGCATCCGACATGCATATCAGGCAAAACGTTCTCCCAAACCTCTTGCATGTACTGAGCGTGGCTGACAATCTCAACATTGACGTCGGAACGTAGGACCTTTGAGCGGCGACATCGCTCCCAGGCCACCGGCGATCAAGTGGACGGGCCCCCGAACCGAACAAGGATCGGGTAATCGTCCGCGATGGTTAGTGAAAGTCTTCACAAAGTACGCCGCCGGAGCCGAAGCAAGGGCTCCTCATCCAAAGGAGTGGACGCATGGACTGGCGCCACCGAGCTGCCTGCCGTGACGTGGACCCCGAGCTTTTCTTCCCGATCGGCAACACCGGCCCCGCCCTGATGCAGATCGAAGAGGCCAAGCAGGTCTGTCGTACGTGCAACGTGAGTGAGGCCTGCCTGAAGTGGGCACTGGAGTCCGGTCAGGACGCCGGTGTCTGGGGCGGCCTGAGCGAAGACGAGCGCCGCGCCTTCAAGCGTCGCACGGCCCGCGCCCGCACCCGCGTCGGCGCCTGATCCTCAACTCGGGTAACCCTAGCAAACCCGGAAACCGGCTCCCGCGAGACCCTCCCCCTGACCTGACTCAGGCCGCGGGGAGGGGGATGCTCAGCGTGACCTCGGTGCCCCCGCCCTGGCGGGGTTCGATCGCCAGTCTCCCCGACAGCTCGCCGACCACCAGCGTCCGCACGATCTGCAGGCCGAGGCTGGTCGACGACTCCAGATCGAAGTTGTCCGGCAGGCCGCTGCCGTCGTCGGAGACGATCACGTCGAGGCGGTCCGCTCCCCGCGAGACGATCACCTGAAGCCTGCCGGGACGGTGGGCGAGACCGTGCTGGACCGCGTTCTGCAGCAGCTCGGTGAGGACCATCGCCAGCGGCGTCGCGATCTCGGAGCGCAGCACCCCGAACGCCCCGACACGGCGCGGAACCACCTGTGCCTCGGGAGCGGCGACCTCTCCCGTCATCGCGATCACCCGGTCGGCGATGTCGTCGAAGTCCACCTGTTCCTCGGGCGTGTGGGACAGCGTCTCGTGCACGATCGCGATCGAGCCGACCCTGCGCACCGCCTCCTCGAGTGCCTCCCGCCCCTCCGGCACCTGCAGCCGCCTGGCCTGCAGCCGCAACAGCGCGGCCACTGTCTGCAGGTTGTTCTTGACCCGGTGGTGGATCTCCCTGATCGTCGCGTCCTTGGTCATCAGCTCCCGCTCGCGGCGGCGCAGCTCGGTCACGTCGCGGATGAGCACCAGCGCGCCGATGCGGCCGCCCCCGACGACCAGCGGGATCGCCCGCAGCTGCACGACCGTGCCCCCGGACTCGACCTCGGTCTCCCTCGGCTCCCTGCCGCTCGCCACGATCATCAGGTTCTCGTTGATCGGCTCGTCCGAGTAGCAGAGGGTCGCGGTGGTGCGGCCGAGCTCGGCGCCGACCAGGTCGGCGTTGAGCCCCAGCCTGCGGTAGGCGGACAGGGCGTTGGGCGAGGCGTAGGTGACCCGGCCCGCGCGGTCGAGCCTGAGCAGCCCGTCGCCGACGCGCGGCGAGCGGACCAGGATCGGCTCAGCACCGGAGAAGGGGAAACGGCCTTCGGCGACCATCTGGGCCAGGTCGGAGGCGCTCTGCAGGTAGGTGAGCTCGAGCCGTGACGGGGTGCGGGCCGAGGAGAGGTTCGTCGAACGCTGGATCACCCCGAGGAAGTGGTCGGCCCGCCGTACCGGGATGGTCTCCTCGCGGACCGGAACCCCGCTGGACCAGTCGGGGTCGCCCTCCCGGCAGATCCGCCGCTCGTTCCAGGCGGTGTCGATGAGCACCCGCTCACCCTTGGCCGCCGTCATTCCCACGATGTCGTCGTGGTAGACGGTCGGGCCCGTGGTCGGCCGCATCTGGGCGACCGCGATCCAGCCCGTCCCCTCCCTGAGGGGAATCCACAGGATGAGGTCGGCGAACGACAGGTCGGCCAGAAGCTGCCAGTCGGAGACCAGCGAGTGCATCCACTCGAGGTCCGCATCGTCAAGCGCGGTGTGACGAACCGCCAGGTCGCTTAGAGTCGGCACCCGTGCATCATGCGTTCTTTACGGGCCCGAACGCGAATCGGGCACACCACATTGGGAAAATGCCCTTATGACACAGAGTCCCGATTGGCATCCCGATCCGCTGGCACGGTTCCGCACCGCGGCGGCGACGCGGGAGGCGGCGGGACTGAAACGGACCCTGCGCGCCAGAACGCCCAACGACGACGGCCTGATCGACCTGGCCTCGAACGACTACCTCGGGCTCGCCAGGGACGAGCGGCTCGTCGAGGCGGCGGCCGCCGCGACCAGGACCTGGGGAACGGGATCGACAGGCTCCCGCCTGGTCACCGGCTCGACCTCGCTGCACGCCGCCCTGGAGGAGAGGCTGCGCGCGTTCACCGAGGCGAGCGGCGCCCTGGTGTTCTCCTCCGGCTACCTCGCCAACCTGGCGGCCGTCGCGACGCTCGGCAGGGACGCCCTGGTGGTCTCGGACGCGGGAAACCACGCCTCGATCGTGGACGCCTGCCGCCTGTCGCGCTCGCGCGTCGTGGTCACCCCGCACGGGGATGTGACGGCCGTCGAGAAGACCCTCGCCGACAGGGACACCGAGCACGCGGTCGTGGTCACGGACGCGGTCTTCTCCGTCGACGGCGACCTGGCCCCGCTGGCGGAGCTGCACGCGGCGGCCGTACGGCAGGGCGCGCTGCTGATCGTGGACGAGGCGCACTCGCTCGGCGTCCTCGGAACCCGGGGTCAGGGGGCGGTGCACGCCGCGGGCCTGGCGGCCGAGCCCACGGTTGTGAGAACGGTCACACTCTCCAAATCCCTGGGATCTCAGGGCGGGGCCGTGCTCGGGGCCCCAGAGGTGATTGAAACCCTGATAGACACGGGCCGCTCGTTCATCTTCGACACCGGTCTCGCCCCGGGGAGCGTGGCGGCGGCACTCGCCGCGGTGGATATCCTTCACAATCAGCCCGAACTGCCCAGATACGTGCTAACCAGAGCGAAAGAGCTGGCTTCCATGGCCCGCGAGCTCGGTCTGGAGACCAACGACCCGGCGGGTGCGGTCGTCCCGATCGTGCTCGGCCCGCCCGAGACGGCACTTCGGGCCGCCGTGATCTGTGCGGAACACGGGGTGCGCGCCGGATGTTTCCGGCCGCCCTCGGTGCCGGTCGGCCGCTCTTGCCTGCGGCTGACCGCGCGGGCCAATCTGAGTTCCGACGATCTAGCGGTGATCTGGGGTGCGCTCACCGCCGTGGCCGAGATGAAGGTGACCATGTGAGCGAGCGAAACGAGCGGACCCGCGGGCGAGGTGTCCTCAGCCCTGCCAGCCCCGAGCCGTCGGGTGAGGTGCGGGCGTGACGGAAGACTCCCCCAGGATCCCGAAGTACTACGACGTCAAGCGCAGCCTGCTCGCGCTCACCAAGAGCCTGGCCGCGGGCAGCGCGCTTCCCCCTGAGCGGACCCTCGCGGTGCGCTTCGAGACGTCGCGCACCACCGTGCGCCAGGCCCTGTCCGAACTCGTGGTCGAGGGCCGTCTGGTGCGCATCCAGGGCAAGGGGACGTTCGTCGCGCACCCCAAGGTCGCCCAGGTCCTGCAGCTGACCTCGTACACCGGTGACCTCAGGACCGTCGGCCTCGAACCCGACACCAAGATCCTCGACATCAGTTACATCACCGCGGACGAACCACTGGCCCGCCGCCTCGCGATCAACCCCGGCGGCCGGGTGCTGCGGATCCACCGGCTCCGCCTGGCCAACGGCGAGCCGATGTCGATCGACACCACCCACCTGTCCGCCAGGCGCTTCCCCCGGCTCAGGCGCGAGCTCGAGGTGCACTCCTCGCTGTACGAGACGCTGCACAACGCCTACAACGTGCGGCTGACGGACGCGGAGGAGATCATCGAGACCGTGCTGGCCACGCCGTACGATGCGCAGGTGCTGAGCGTCGACGTCGGCCTGCCGATGCTGCTGCTCACCCGGCACGCCTTCGACGCGGACGGCAACCCGGTCGAGTGGGCCCAGTCCCTCTACCGGGGCGACCGCTACAAGTTCGTCACCCGCCTGCGCCGTCCCTGACGTCCCACCTGGTGCTCACCCCCGTGTCGTGAGAGGTCACCGCCGCCTAAGGTGAGGTGGATGAGCATCCTCGTGGTCACCGGGACCGACACGGGAGTGGGCAAGACGGTCGTCACCGCCGCGGTCGCCTCGCTCGCCAGAGAGCGGGGCTCCTCGGTCGCGGTGGTGAAACCGGCGCAGACCGGGGTCGGCGCGACCGAGCCCGGAGATCTGGACGACGTCATCAGGCTCTCCGGGGTGACGACCACGTTCGAGCTGGCCAGGTTCCCCGACCCGCTGGCCCCCGCCGCCGCGGCCCGCGTCGCGGGCGTGCCGCCGATCTCCCTCGACCTGGCCGCGACCAGAATCGAGGAACTCGCCGCGTCCAACCGGCTGGTGCTCGTCGAGGGCGCGGGCGGTCTTCTCGTCCGTTTCGACGAGGAGGGGGCGACCCTGGCCGACCTGGCCAGGCAACTCTCCGCACCGGTGCTCCTGGTGACGCGGGCGGCCCTGGGCACGCTCAACCACACCGCGCTGACGCTTGAGGCGATGGCGGGCCGCGGCCTCGACCTCGCGGGCGTGGTGATCGGATCGTGGCCCGCGGAACCCGGTCTCGCCGAGCGGTGCAACGTGGCGGACCTGGAGATGCTGGCCGCCAGACCGCTCGCGGGAGCCCTGCCCGAGGGGGCCGGGGCCATGGACGGGCAGGCCTTCGCCCGTACGGCCCGCGCGGGCCTGGCCCCGGTACTGGGGGGTGGGTTCGACGCCTCAACCTTCAGAACCACCTTTAGGCTCTTTCCGTAGACGACGGCCGGAGAGTGGAGCAGCATGAGCGACATACTCGACATCGCCCGCGTACAAGTCCTCGAGGAAGGCAGAGGACTCGACGCCGGACAGGCCTTGCGCTGCCTCGAGTCGCCCGAAGAACGCCTCGCCGACCTGCTCGCGCTCGCGCACGAGGTGCGGATGAAGTGGTGCGGCCCCGAGGTCGAGGTCGAGGGGATCATCTCGCTCAAGACCGGCGGATGCCCGGAGGACTGCCACTTCTGCTCCCAGTCCGGGCAGTTCACCTCACCGGTCCGCGCGGCGTGGCTGGACATCCCGTCCCTGGTCCAGGCGGCGCAGGAGACCGCGGCGACCGGAGCGACCGAGTTCTGCATCGTGGCCGCGGTGCGCGGCCCCGACCAGCGGCTGATGGACCAGGTCCGCGAGGGCGTCAAGGCGATCCAGGAGGCCGTCGACATCAACGTCGCCTGCTCGCTGGGCATGCTCACCCAGGCCCAGGTCGACGAGCTGGCCGAGATGGGCGTGCACCGCTACAACCACAACCTGGAGACCGCCAGGTCGCACTTCGGGAAGGTTGTCACCACCCACTCGTGGGAGGAGCGCTGGGACACCTGCCTGATGGTGCGTGAGGCCGGGATGGAGCTGTGCTGCGGGGGCATCGTCGGCATGGGCGAGACCCTGGAACAGCGGGCCGAGTTCGCCGGGCAGCTCGGTGAGCTGCAGCCGGACGAGGTGCCGCTGAACTTCCTCAACCCGCGCCCCGGCACCCCCTTCGAGTCCTTCCCGCTGCTGACGGGTCCGGAGGCCCTCAAGACGATCGCGACCTTCAGGCTCGCGCTGCCGCGCACGATCCTGCGTTACGCGGGCGGCAGGGAGCTGACCCTGGGCGACCTGGGCACCCGCGACGGCATGCTCGGCGGGATCAACGCGATCATCGTCGGCAACTACCTGACCACACTGGGCCGTACCCCCGAGGCGGACCTGGGCCTGCTGACCGACCTGAAGATGCCGATCAAGGCACTCTCCGACACACTGTGAGCAAACGCTCATAAACCCGGGACGCGCCGGGAACGGACGTTCATCATGTGAGACATGAAGGCCATCGAACAGCCCGTTCCCGGCATCACCATCGGCCACGCGCTCCTCGCGCGCTCCAACGGGACCCCGGAACCCGTCGACAAGATCGTGCACGACGGCGACACGATCAACATCGCCGCCGACGGCAACTTCGGCGTTCGCCTGCTCGGCGTGGACGCCCCCGAGGTCAGCTTCGAGCTGCCCCGTAACCCCAACCTTCCCGATCTGCCCAAGGGTTTCGTCAAGATCTCCAACCCCGCCTGGACGACCTTCCTGACCGACCCGTTCGCCGCGGGCTTCGAGCCGCTGCCGCTGCGCGCCGCGCTCCACGAGTACCTCCTGGGCAAGCTGGACGAGACCACCGCCCGCAACCACGCCGACCTCGGCGTCCCGGCCACCCAGGCGCTCAAGGACATGATCACCGCCGACATCGCCGAACAGGGCTTGAACGGCGAGACGTTCAAGCTCAGGCTGGCCTTCGGACAGGAGATCCTCGACCGGTACGGCAGGCTGCTCTGCTACGTCAACCGGGACCAGAAGCTCGCGCCGAGGCCGGCGCCGTACAACGAGCGGCTGCTCGCGGGCGGGCACGTCATGCCGTACTTCATCTGGCCGAACGTCGACCCCTTCGTCCGTCAGGAGAACAGGATCGCGCAGGCCGTACCGGCGCCCGGATCGGCCCGCACGCTGGCGGAGGCGGGCGCGCTCGGCCACGCCCGCGAGTCGGTACGGCAGGCCCGCAAGGCGGGTCTCGGCCTGTGGAACCCCGTGAACCCGCTGAAGCTGCACGCCTTCGAGCTGCGCTACCTGGCCGGACGCAGGGCTCCCGACCGCTACGTCCTGGACCTGTCGGACAGCGCCTCAGAGCTGCTGCACCCGCAGAACTATCACCGGATCCCGAATCCCGAGGACCGCTTGTTTGTCAACTCCGAGCACGCGCCCCTGTGGGCGGGGAAGGGCTGGTCGGTGCCGCCGCTGTAAGGGCCTCTGTCAGAGGAACGGTCACCGGGACGGGCGTGTGCCACGGGCACGCGCCCCTCCTTCCCAGCCCGGCCGTCTCCCCAACGGGCCGCTCAGGAGGGTGCGGACGGCGTTAGGCGGGAGGAATCTGGGCAGGGTGTCCAATCACTGTCCGGCTAAGTGACTGACTGGTAGGTTGCGCGATATGGAGTCCCCAAAGCACGCAGGTGACATCGCGGTCGCCGTCTCCAAGGCCTACGGCATCGAGACCATGTTCACCCTGTCCGGCGGGCACGTCTTCCCGCTGTACGACGGGGCGGTCCACGAGGGTGTGCCGATCTTGGACGTGCGGCACGAGCAGAGCGCGGTCTTCGCCGCGGAGGCCACCGCCAGGCTGACCCGCAGACCCGGCCTGGCCGTGCTCACCGCCGGTCCTGGCGTCACCAACGGTGTCAGCGGTGTCGCGACCGCGCACTTCAACGGCTCCCCCGTCGTGGTCATGGGGGGCAGGGCCCCGCAGTCGCGCTGGGGCTCCGGCGCGCTGCAGGAAATGGACCATCCGCCGCTGTTCGCACCGATCACCAAGCTGGCCTTCACCAGTTCCGGCACCGACTCGATCGGTGAGGACGTGGAGATGGCCTTCAGGACCGCCCTCGCCCCGCACCGGGGACCGGTCTTCCTCGACTTCCACATGGACCACCTGTTCGCCGCCGCGCCCGCGCCCGACCACGCGACCGAGACCCTGACCCCGTCGCCGCTCGAACCCGACCCCGACGCGCTCGCCGGGATCGCCCGCCTGCTCGCCGAGGCCGAGCGTCCCGTGCTGGTGCTGGGCTCCGACGTGTGGATGGACCGGGCCGAGGAGGTCGCCAGAGGTTTCGCCGAGGAGTTCCGCCTGCCGGTCGTCCCCAACGGCCAGGGCCGCGGCATCCTGCCCTCGGGGCACGAGCTCCTGGTCACCCGCGCCCGCGGTCTGGCCTTCTCCCAGGCCGACCTGGTGATCGTCGCGGGCGCCCCCCTCGACTTCCGCCTCGCGTACGGCTGGTTCGGCGGCAAGAACGGCGCCCCGCTCGCCAGGGTCGTGCACCTGGCCGACGCGCCGTCGCAGCTGACCACCCACATGGAGCCCTCGGGCGTCGCCGCGGGCGACCTGTCACTGGTCTTCTGGGGGCTCGGTACGGCCTGCAACGAGGCGGGCGTCTCCCCCAAGACGTACGCCCCGTGGCTGTCGAGACTGAACGAGGCGGCCGCGGCGGCCGTCGCCGAGGACGCGGAGCTACTGGCCTCGGACTCCGACCCGATCCACCCGATGCGGATCTACGGCGAGCTGGGCAAAGTCCTCGCCGACGACGCCGTGGTGATCGGCGACGGCGGTGACTTCGTCTCGTACGCGGGCAAGTACGTCGAGCCGAAGCAGCCCGGCAACTGGCTCGACCCCGGCCCCTACGGCTGCCTGGGCACCGGCCTTGGCTACTCCATCGCCGCCCGCCTCGCCCGTCCCTCCTCCCAGGTGGCACTGCTGCTCGGCGACGGCGCGGCCGGATTCTCGCTGATGGACGTGGACACCCTCGTCCGGCACCGCCTGCCGGTCGTGATGATCTGCGGCAACAACGGCATGTGGGGGTTGGAGAAGCACCCCATGCAGATGCTGTACGGCTACGACGTGGCCGCCGAGTTGCAGCCGCAGTGCCGCTACGACGAGGTGGTGACCGCGCTGGGCGGCGGCGGCGAGCTGGTCACCGACCCGTCGGAGATCGGCCCCGCGCTGCGCCGCGCCTTCGACTCCGGCGTGCCGTACATGGTGAACATCGCCACCGACCCGTCCGTGGCCTACCCCCGCAACACCACCGGCGTCTGAGACTCCGTCCCGCGGCTTCCCCGTCCGCCCCGGTGAGCGCCCACGCTCACCGCGTCAGGAACTGGCTGTCGGGGTCGCCGTGGGGCTCGGCGGGCACGTGTCGTTGACCAGGGTGATCTCCACCGGCCGCTTGGGGTCCCACATGGTCCCCTCTCCCGGCCGCTGCTCGACCACCTTCATGCACTGCGAGGTGTCGACGTCGGCGCCGACGCTCGTCGTCGCCTTGAAGCCGGCCTTTTTGAGCACGTCCTTGGCCATCTCCGGCGTGAGGTACATGACGCTCGGCACCTTCTTCTTGGCGACCGGCGTCGCGGTCGGGGTGTGGGTGGGGGTCGAGGTCGGCTTGTCCGTCGGCTTCTCGGTCGGTGCCTCGGTCGGCTCGCCGGACTCGGTCTCCGTCGGAGTCGGCGTGGGCGTCGGCTCCGGTTCCTCGGTCTGCGTCGGCCGTGGGGACACCGGGGGGCGGGTCGTCTTCCTTGGCCCGTGGGTGCGCGGGGGCTTCGGGTTCTCCGAGGGATCGTCCGAGGTGACGACCGGAAGCGGTTTCGCCATGCCGTCGGTCCCGGTGTTCCCCGAGGCCGCCATCCCGTTGATCGCGACCGCGACGAGCCCGACGCATATCACGCCCGCGGCGGCGGACACGGCCAGCACTCCGCCCTTTCGCCGTGGTTTGCGCATGGCCCGGCGTCCGCGCCCCGCGGGGACCACCTCGGTGGCCGGGCCCTGCGGCGAGGTTCCGGAAGGTGATGCCGTCTGCGGGCCGCTCTGCGCCGCGGGAGCCGCCTGCCATCCCGTCTGCGGGACGGCGGCCTGCCAGGCGGTCTCTCCCGGCTCTCCTGGCTGAGGATGCGGTGCGGCGAGCGGCGGTACGCCCGCGACGCCGGCTTCCTGGCCGAGCGCTGCCTGCCTCGCGGCGATGCTCATCGCCGCACCGCTCGGGAAACGCCGGGCGGGATCCTTGGACAGGGCCCGCTCGACCAGGGCGCGGACCGCGGGCGGAACGTGCGGCGGCAACGGCGGAGGCGCCTCGCGGATGTGCTTGAGCGCGATGGTGACCGGCGTGTCGCCGTCGAACGGCCGCTGCCCCGCCAGGCACTCGTAGGCGACGACGCCAAGCGCGTAGATGTCCACCGCGGGGGTGACGGGCGCCCCCTCGGCCTGCTCCGGCGCGCAGTAGGCGGCGGTGCCCAGGACCATGCCCGCGTCGGTGAGCCTGCTGGCCGCGTCGGACCTGGCGATGCCGAAGTCGGTGAGCACGAGCGTGCCGTCGGCGCGGACCAGGAGGTTGCCCGGCTTGATGTCCCGGTGGACGATGCCCTGGTCGTGCACGGCCTGCAAGGCGGAGGCCGCCTGGGCGATGAGCTCCATCGCCGCCGCCGGGGCGATGCTGCCCAGCCGCCCGAGCAGCCGGTCCAGCGGCTCGCCGTCCACGAACTTCATCACCAGGTATGCCGTCGCCCCCGCGCCGGGCACCTCGTGGACTCCGTAGTCGTAGACGTCGACCACCCCGGGGTGGTTGATCGTCGCCATCGCCCTGGCCTCGCCCTGGAAACGCACCAGGAAGCCCGGGTCGTCGGTACGGCCAGGAAGCAGCACCTTGACGGCGACGGTGCGGGCCAAGACGATGTCCTCACCACGCCACACCTCGCCCATACCGCCGGCGCCGATGCGGGTATCCAGGCGATACCGCCCCGCCAGCGTCGTGCCTTGGGCCACCATGAATCCCCCGTAACCCTCTCCGCTCCCACCCCAGGGTTCTCAACAAAGCGGATTTGTATCGCGACAACGTCACGGCAAAGTAACGAAACCCTGTGTGCCGGACAGCTCATTAAAGACGCGTGCCGTAGCATCGCACAAATCTCAAAATCTTTGAGGTAATTGTACAGATTATGGGTTTACTGAGCGGGGCGCGAAGACCGAGGCGGTAACACGTGACCACCCGCACGCGGAGACGGCGTCAGCCGCTCAGCGTGCCGTGCTCGGCGCAACGCGCCGACCAGCCGCGCATGGTCACCTGGACCACCATCCGGCGGCGGCAGCGGGCGCAGTAGCGAGGGGGTTCCATCGCGCGGGCGGCGAGGCAGGCCTCGTGGTCACCCTCGCCCGCCGGACGACCGCAGTGGTCACAGTAGGAGGTCACAAGATCTGACCCTATGCTGACCCGCATGACGCTCGCTCCCGGTATGCACGCCCGGCTGCTCATCATGGTCGAAGGGGGGGACACCGCGGCGAAGGTCGGCAGCGGGGACGTCCCCGTGCTCGCCACGCCCAGAGTGCTCGCCCTCGCCGAACGCGCGACCGTCGAGGCGATCAGCGGCGCCCTGGAGCCGGGCCAGACCTCCGTGGGCACGAAGGTCACCCTGGAGCATCTGGCCGCGAGCCCGGTCGGCGCCCATGTCGAGATCATCGCCGAGCTCGTCGCGGTCGAAGGCCGTCGCCTGTCGTTCACCTTCACCGCTCGCGACCATGACACCGTCGTCGCGAGGGGCACGGTGGAACGAGTGGTCGTCGACCGTGAGCGCTTTCTCGCCAACCTCACCCGCTGACCGCCAACGCCACGCCCTCATCGGTCTCGACGGACCACCGGCGCCTCGACGGCGCTCTCACCAGGCACGACGCCTCTCACAACGGGCGAAGGGGCCGCGCGACGGCCCCTCGGACCCTATTCGATGACGGCGATGAGGTCGCCCCCCTGGATGACGTCGCCCTCCGTGACCTTCAGCTGGGCGATGACGCCCTCATCCTCGGCGATGACGGGAATCTCCATCTTCATGGACTCGAGGATGACCAGGGTGTCACCGTTCTCGACGATGTCACCCTCGGCGACGAGGACCTTCCAGACGTTGGCCACCATCTCAGCGTGTACTTCAGCCACCGGACACTCCCATCAAATTACTTTGATCCAACTGTGCCAGACGACGGCGGTCAGGACCTCATCCGGGAAACCGGCCCGGTGTCGTGGCCATGAGCGGGTCGTGGAACGGTGTGACGGATCCGACAGGAAACCACGGGGCGTGTCTAAAGCCGGTTGAGGAGGGTGAGTCTGTCGATGACGCGGGTCATGGCCTCGACGACCGCGGGGTCGTACTCCTCGCCCGCGCCGAGCCGGAGCCGTTCGAGGGCGGCTCCGGCTCGGTCGCGGTCGGTCGACCCGCCGACCAGGTCGTCGTAGGCGTTGGCCGCCTTGATGATGCGGCTGGCCACGGGCGGGGCCGCGGAGTGGGAGTCGCACTGGCGCCGGACGATCTCGGCGACGCGGTCGAGCACCCCGGTCTGCCGGATCACCTCCGCGCCCAGCTCGGCGATGCGCCTGGCCTGGTCGGGCTCGGTGAGCACCGTCGCGCCACCGGGGATCGGGTCGCGCAGCGAGAGCTGGCCGATGTCGTGCATGAGCGCGGCGTACTCCAGGTCGAGCAGCTCGGGCTCCGCCATCCCCAGCTCCCGGCCGGTCGCGACCGCCAGGCGGCTGACCCGGTGCGAGTGCCCCGGCTCGACGTAGCCGCCGACCTCGGTCACCCGGGACAGTGCCCTGACCGTCTGGAGATAGGTGGCGCGGATACCGGCGTACTTGCGGAAGGCGACCTGGGTGACGAGCAGAGGCGCCGCGAAGACCAGCAGCGCCGCCATGTCCATGCTGTGTGAGGCCAGCGCGAGCAGGATGCCCGAGGCGGCGACCGCGGCCCACAACGGGGCGACCGTCCGCAACTCATCCTGTACGGCGACGCCGAAGGCCGCACGCACCTGCTCGGCCCTGAGCACGGCAGCGAGCAACACGTCGACCAGCACCATCATCAGGATGAGCAGGGACATCACCCCGAGGGCAGGCCACCAGCCGCCCTCCGGCCCCTTCGCGAGGGTGAACAACGGCCCGGCCAGCGGGCGGTAGGCCAGGGCCAGCAGGGCTCCGGTGCACAACCTGCGCGCCATGGCGTCCGGGCTCGGCGGCCGGCCGACCGCCAGATGCGGCAGCGCTCCGGCGATCATGCCGACGGTCAGCACCGAGATGACCTGCAGCGCGGTGTGCCGCGCCGGGACGCCGCCCATGTCCAGCAGCAGTGTGTAGCCGAGCGCGGCGGCCGCGCCGATCGGCGCGACCTCCCTGTTGCCCGGCATCGTGAGCCTGGCCAGCTCCCCGGCCGCGATCAGCGCGCCGAAGCCGATGGCGATCTTGGGATCGAGCAGCCCGGTCGCGGCCGTGTGCGCCACCCCGGCGACCGCCAGCAGTCCCGCCGCGCAGATCAGCAGGAGCTGGCCCGAGTCGAGCCGTCGGAACGCCCGGGTGGCGAGGGCGGTTGTGGTGGTGCTCACCGCTCAGGCACCACCTGAATGGGCATGGTCGGGTCGTCGTGGTCCTTCGCGGTCGTCTCCGCCGGGTCCTCCGGAGGTGCGACGACCCTGCGCGGCGGCTCCCAGCCGTCACGGTCGACGGCCTTGATGAAGGCGACGACCATCTCCGGGTCGAACTGGGTGCCCGCGCCCTTACGCAACTCCGCCATGGCCACCTCCACGGGACGGGCACCCCGGTAGGACCGGTCGGAGGTCATCGAGTCGAAGGCGTCGGCGACCGCGATGATCCGAGCGAACTCCGGGATCTCCTCCCCGGCAAGCCCCATTGGGTAGCCCTTTCCGTCCTGCCGCTCGTGATGGTGCATGATCCCGGCGAACGCCTCGTCGAGGAAGTCGATGCCCCGTACGATCTCCAGTCCTCGCATCGGGTGGAGCTGGATGGCGGCGTACTCCTCCTCGGTGAGCGGCCCCTCCTTCTGCAGCACCTTGGTCGGCACGCCCAGCTTGCCCACGTCGTGCAGCATCCCGGCGTAGCGGATCGCCCTGAGGCGCTCGGAACCCATGCCGATCTCCTGGGCGATCATGCCGGAGGCCAGCGAGACACGGGTGCAGTGGCCGCGGGTGTAGTAATCCTTGGTCTCGACCGCCTGACAGAGCGCGGCGATCGTAGCGGCGTGGGAACGCTGCTGCGCGAGGTACTGGCCGAACGCCCAGCGGGCGACGAACAGCGGCAGCAGCACGAGCACCGCGGAGATCGAGTTGACCGTCGCCCACAGCCCGGCGATCAGCAGTCCGAAGGTGGCGTATCCCAGGTAGGACACCATGAACTGGGCCAGTCCTCTGAGGGGAACCTGGTCCGCCTGCCCGGTGACCACCAGGACGATCGCGATCAGGACGAAGTTGAGCGGCACGAAGACGGCCGCCGCTCCGACGAACGGCATGATCAGGGCGTCGAACCCGGCGATGTCCGGCAGCCTGGCCTTGCCCCCCAGCCATTCGTACGCCCAGCCCGCCGCGTAACCGCAGATGGCGAACTGGGCGCCGTTGAACAGCCGTTTCACCAGCGGCAGCCCGGGGCGCACGCTGAACACGGCTGTCATGCCGACCAGCGCGGCGCCCTGAGGCCCGACGAGCACCACCGCGGCGAGCGCGGCGGAGAAGCTGACCGAGACCGCCGCCTGTTTGACGTTGAGCAGGGTCGGCACCGACTCGCACACCAGGAACAGCAGGGCCAGCACCAGCAGGTTCGACCAGTCGGGCCACTCCAGACGACCGCTTCCCGCCACGCTGTACCCGAGCAGCGCGCACGCCACCCCGATCACAGTGACCAAATAGACCTTGGCAAACCACGGCAGTCCACGCAAAGCGGCCACCCTTGGGTCCTACGTGCGCGTGCTCAGGTCCAGGAGATCCCCAGATAAGCGGGACTGACCGTTTCCTTCAACATGCGCTGCCTCCATGTCGATTTCCCAACTCAGGCTACAGAAGCAGGCCAGACCCCGAATGGCAGACATGGAATCGCAAGCAAAGCGTAACCAATCCATCACCCCGCGCCATCACGGACCGCAGGACCTCCACGGTCCCACGAGAACGCGAACACGCGAAGGACACGCCCCTGTGGGAAGGGGGCGGACTACAGCGCGGCGATCCTGGCCCTCGCCCAGTCGGCGGTGATCTTCAGCCCGGCGGCCAGGTCCGTCCTGGGCCGCCAGCCGAGCCCCTCGAAGGCGGGGGCGGGATCGACGGCCATCGCCGGGAGGTCGCCGAGGCGGGCGGGGGCGGTGTCCGGCTCGTCAGGGGCGCCCGTGGCGCCGGCGACCAGGGTGTGCAGCGCCCGGTCCGTCGTCTCGGCCCCCGTGCCCAGGTTGAACCTGCGGCCGTTGCCCACGTCTCCGCACGCCCTGGCGAAGCCGTCGACCACGTCGTCGACGAACACGTAGTCGCGGGTCTGGGCGCCGTCGCCGTACACCACCGTCGGAGTGCCGTTGAGCAGGGCGTCGGTGAAGATGGCGACGACCCCGGCCTCACCGTCCGGCGACTGGCGCGGACCGTAGACGTTGGAGAGCACCAGCGTGGTGTAGTCGATGCCGTACAGCGCCTTGAACGTGGCCAGATAGGTCTCCGCGCTGAGCTTGGAGGCCGCGTACGGCGAGCGCGGGTCGGTCACCGCGTCACCGGGAACCGGGATGACCTCGGGCCTGCCGTACACGGCGACCGAGGAGGCGAAGACGACCTTGCGCGTGCCGCCGTGGTGCGCGGCGGTCAGCACGGAGGCGGTGCCCTCGACGTTCAGCCTGGCGTCGTGGACGGGGTCGGCCACGCTCTTGCGCACACTGATCTGCGCGGCCAGGTGGCAGATCACCTCGGGCCTGACCTCGGCGACCAGGCCGGTCAGGGCCGGGTCACGGATGTCCATCTCGTGCAGCGCGAAGCGCGGGCTCTCGGCCGCCGTGACCAGGTTGGCCCGGTCACCGCCGGACAGGTCGTCGACCACCGTGACCTCGTGACCGTCGGCCAGCAGCCGGTCCACCAGATTGGATCCGATGAACCCGGCTCCACCGGTGACGAGTATCCGCATGCCGACCCCCAGGTCTCTCGTGTGGCCAAAGCCGTAGGAGAGATCCTAAGAGGTCAGCCGGCCAGCTCGGAGCGGACCTGCTCGATCCGGCTGAGCACCTTGGCGCGGAGGTCCTCCGAGGCCTTGTCGCAGCCGCAGTGCTTGGCGATCAGCTGTTTGACGACCTGCTCGAGGCCGTACTCCTCGAGACAGGGGCCGCACTCGTCGAGGTGCACGCGGATGTCGACACAGTTGCCCTCGTCCAGCTCGCCGTCCAGGTAGGTGTAGACCTTCTCCAGGACGTCGCGACAGTCGGTGGCGTGGGGCTTTCCACAGCTCATGCGATCACCTCGCCAAAGAACTCGCCGTGCCTGTCACCGCGCTCGCTCACTTCGCACCCTCCGCGGGAACCAGACCACGCTCGCGGGCGTAGTCCTCGAGTTGCGTCCGCAGCTGACGGCGGCCACGGTGGAGCCTCGACATCACGGTCCCGATGGGGGTGCCCATGATGTCGGCGATCTCCTTGTAAGGGAAGCCTTCGACGTCGGCGAGGTAGACCGCGATGCGGAACTCCTCGGGAAGCGCGGCCAGGGCCTGCTTCACGTCGCTGTCGGGGAGGTGCTCCAGCGCCTCGATCTCCGCGGACTTCAGGCCACCGGAGGTGTGCGACTCGGCCCTGGCGAGCTGCCAGTCCTCGATCTCCTCCGCGCCCGACTGCTTGGGCTCCCGCTGCTTCTTGCGGTAACTGTTGATGAAGGTGTTGGTCAGGATGCGATAGAGCCAGGCCTTGAGGTTCGTGCCTTCCTGGAACTGGTGGAAGGACGCGAAGGCCTTGGCGAAGGTCTCCTGGAGGAGGTCTTCGGCATCCGCTGGGTTCCGGGTCATCCGGAGTGCCGCGGAGTAAAGCTGGTCGAGATAGGGCATGACATCCCGCTCGAACCGCGTGCTCCGCTGCTCCAGAGTCTCCTCATCTGTCGCAGGGACCGGACCCACCCCCTTAGGATCGCCGGAGTCCTGCTGACGCGGGACACCGTACTGAGCGGAGGATACCCGCTCAGCAGGGAATGACCGATCACCGGGGCGGACGACGGGTTCGATCAAGGCGAGCATCGGCTGGCCAACCTCCCGAAAGGATCTGCGTTGTCCGCTGCAACACCCCCGGCCGGTCATCTGTTCCCACAAGATAGAAGGTGACGAACGACCCGGTGCGGGGAAAAACATACGTACCGGTAGGTACTGGAGACCATCGGAAACCAGACGCCAGGAGCCGCTTGTGCTGCCCATCCCGGCCGAAGAGCTGAACGGCTCAGGAACGCTCGGGCCGTACTGGACCTTTTATCGCGCGGTCGCCGCCGAACAGCTGAGCCGTTGGCTGCCGGAGGGCCCCTCGAACATCCTCGACCTATCGGGCGGCAAGGGCCGCTGGGCCGCCCAGGCCGCGAGGGCCGGGCACCGGGTGCTCGAGGTCGTCGACTTTCGCAGGGCCGTCGAGGGACAGGCGCTGCACGACGCGTCCAAGGTCCGCCAGGTCCGCGCGGACGACCTGCGTTTCCTGCCCGACCAGAGCATGGACGCCGTGCTCGCCGAGGAACGCGCGATGTCGATCGAGCTCATGGCCGAGTCCGCGATGGGCGACGTCGCCCGGGTGCTGCGGCCCGGCGGACGGGCGCTGGTCTGCGTCGACTCCCTGGTGCTCGGGATGGCGATCCTCGCCGAGCAGAACTACTGGGCCCACCTGCGCCAGACGGACGAGGTCATGCTCGTGCCGTGGCCCGACGGAAGCATCACCCGCTGCTTCAGCAGCGGCCAGCTCCGCGAGCTGCTCACCGACGCGGGCCTGGAGGTCGAGTGGGTACGGCCCCGCACGGTGCTGTCCCCCTCGACGGTCGACCACGTGCTCGCCTCCGACTCCAGGGCGCTCACCTGGCTGGTCAACACCGAGCTTGAGGCGCACCCCGACGACGACGACACGGTGGGCATCCACCTGGTCGCGAGCGCCCGGCGGCCGTGTTGATTGCGACGCCTGGCGGCGTCGCGGGCTTGGGCGCTTCCGCGCCGGCACACCCAAGCCAAAATCAGCGTCTGCGCTCGCGTCTCGCCTGGCACTGTACGCAGCGGGCGGCCTCGGGGCGCGCCTCAAGCCTGCCCTCCGGCACGGGACTGCCGCAGTCGGCGCAACGGCCGTAGACCCCCTCCTCCAGCCGCCTGAGCGCCTCGGCGACCGCGCGGCGCTGTTCGGTCGCCGCCTCCAGCATGGCCAGATTTCGGTCGGCGTCGGTCAGGACCGATCCCGCGTCCGCGGCGGAACGGTCCCACCCGGTCAGTGAATCCCCCCGAAGGACCCGGATGGACCGGTCGAGCTCGGCGAGCATGTTCTCCAGACGCATGCGCACGGTCGCGGCGTCCACGAATCCGCACCTCCGCAAAGTGGGGGCGGCCTGTGAGGGGATTCCCCCGACTTCTCCCGGCAGGCGGCAAGATGATGGGATCTCTGCGCGATTACCTCGCCACCTTCGCCCGAGGTATCGCTTTCCTCAGCGGATGCCCACTCGCAGGGGTTTCTACACCGTTTACAGAGAGTTTTCAGAAGAGCGCTTGACCTTTGAGCTCTTCCTCGGGAAGCGGTTCCATGAGCTGGGGAGCGTTGTTGCGCACCGAGTTCACCGCGCTGGAGACCGGATACGCCGTCAGCCCGGCCGCGACCGCGGGCACCAGGAACTCCCCGGCCTCCGGCACTCCGGGGTCAAGCCACTCGGCCCAGCGTTCCCGCTCGATCAGCATCGGCATCCGGTCGTGGATGGCCCCCAGCTCGTCCTGCGCGGAGGTGGTGATGACCGCGCAGGACACCAGCCATGCGAGCGGATCGTCCTCGGCCCTGCCCCGGTCGCGCCAGAACTCGTAGATCCCGGCCATGGCCATGACCCCGCCGTCGGCGGGCCGGATGAAGTAGGGCTGCTTCTTCGGCTTCCCAGCGGTTCCCCCGTTTTCGAGCACCGCCCACTCGTAGTAACCGTCGGCGGGCAGCAGGCACCTGCGCTCGGCGAACGCCTTGCGAAACGACGGCTTCTCCGCGACCGTCTCCACCCGGGCATTGATCATCTTCGAGCCGATGGACGGGTCCTTCGCCCAGGCGGGGACCAGGCCCCACCTGACGACCCTGAGCTGCCGCACCGCTCTGCCGCCCGGTCCCGCCTTGGGCACTCGGCTGAGCACCGCGTAGACCGGTTTGGTCGGCGCGACGTTGTAGTCAGCCCCGAGCTCCTCATCGGCCGCCCCGTCCAGCTCGACCTCGAACTCTTCAAGCAGCTCCTGCTTGGGTCGCGTGGACGCGTATCTCCCGCACATATCCACCACCTTGCCACGCCTTCGAAGGCGCGGGGTCCTCGTCCCGGTAGGCTTTTGCCCATGTCCGCTCCGCTGTGGCCCGCACCGACCGCGGCCGAACCTGTCCACGCGACCGTCTCCCTGCCGGGTTCGAAGTCCGTGACCAACCGCGCGCTCCTGCTCGCCGCGCTGGCCGAAGGCCCCGGCGTCGTACGGCTGGCGCTGCGCAGCCGCGACTCCGACCTGATGGCGAACGCGCTGCGGGCGCTCGGCACCACGATGACCTCCTCGAACGAGAGCCCCTCAGGCTCGGACTGGGCCGTCACCCCCGGTCCCGTGGTCGGCGGGGCACGGATCGACGTGGGGCTCGCGGGCACGGTGATGCGGTTCGTACCGCCGATGGCGGCGCTGGCGGACGGCGAGGTGTCCTTCGACGGCGACCCGCACGCGCGCAAGCGGCCCATGGGGACGATCCTCGGCGCGCTGCGTGCCCTCGGCGCCGAGGTGCGGGGCGACGCGCTGCCGTTCACCGTGCGGGGCCCGCTGTCCGGTGGCGAGGTCACACTCGACGCATCCGGCTCCTCTCAGTTCCTCTCCGGCCTGCTGCTGACCGCGGCGCGCTTCGACAAGGGCGTGACCGTGCGGCACGAGGGGCCGCCGATCCCGTCGCAGCCGCACATCCTGATGACCGTCGCGATGCTCCGCGAGTTCGGCGTCCGGGTCGACGACTCCGAACCGGACGTGTGGCGGGTCGAACCCGGGCCGATCCGTGCCAGGGACTTCACCGTCGAGCCCGACCTGTCGAACGCCGCGCCGTTCCTCTCGGCCGCGATGGTCACGGGGGGCTCGGTCACCGTGCCCGGCTGGCCCGCGGAGACGACCCAGCCCGGTGACCAGCTCAGACAGCTACTGGCGGACATGGGTGCCTCGGTCGAGCGCACGCCCGAGGGCCTGACGGTCACCGGCACCGGGCGTGTCAACGGCATCGAGGCGGACCTGCGCGACGTCGCCGAGCTGACGCCGACGATCGCCGCCCTGGCCGCCCTGGCCGACTCCCCCAGCCGGATCAGCGGCGTCGCCCACATCCGCGGGCACGAGACCGACCGCCTGGCGGCTCTGGTCACGGAGATCAACGGTCTCGGCGGCGACGCGAACGAGACGGCGGACGGCCTGGAGATCAGGCCTCGCCCGCTCAGCGGCGGCGTCTTCCACTCCTACGCCGACCACAGGATGGCGACCGCGGGCGCGGTGATCGGGCTGGCCGTGCCCGGCGTCGAGGTGGAGGACATCGCGACCACGGGTAAGACCCTCCCCGAGTTCGCCTCCATGTGGGCGGACATGCTGCGGGGCACACGGTGAGACACCGATGAGACACCGATGAGACATGGCCAGACGCCCCGCCGGACGTACGACGGGGCGCTCGAAGGGAAACCCGGTGAGGTTTCGCGGGCCGCTCGGCCCGGGGGACGCCCGGCAGCGGCGGCCGACCATCGGACCGAGGGCAGATCGAGGCGGAGAAGCTGAGAAAGCGGGAATACGACGAGGACGACGTCAGGATCCGGCCGGGAAAGGGTTCCCGTCCCCGGACGAGGATTCGTCCTGCGCACGAGGACGCGGTCGAAGGGTTCGTGGTGGCGGTCGACCGCGGCCGTTACACGTGCCTGGTCGAGTCGGTGGGCGAGAAGGGCCGCCGCCGTAAGAAGGACAGGGCCGACGGTGCCGCCATGAGCGGGCGGATCGTGGTCGCCATGAAGGCCAGGGAGCTGGGCCGCAAAGGGATCGTGGTCGGCGACCGAGTAGCACTGGTCGGCGACGTCTCCGGCGTCTCCGACACGCTGGCCCGCGTCGTCCGCGTCGAGCCCCGCACCTCGATGCTCCGCCGTTCCGCGGACGACACGGACAACACCGACGGCATCGAGCGTCCCGTGGTCGCGAACGCCGACCAGCTCGTGATCGTGACGGCCCTCGCCGACCCGCAGCCCAGGCCCCGGATGATCGACCGGATGCTGGTCGCGGCTTTCGACGCCGACATCGAGCCGCTGCTCTGCCTCACCAAGTCCGATCTGGCCCCGCCCGACGAGCTGATCTCCCTCTACGCTCCCCTCGGCGTGCCGTACGTGGTGCTCCAGAAAGGCGGCGCCCTCGACGGCGTCAGGGAGCGCCTGCACAGCCGGATCAGCGTGCTCGTCGGCCATTCGGGCGTGGGTAAGTCCACCCTGGTCAACGCCCTGGTTCCGGACGCGAACCGGGCGGTCTCCCACGTCAACGCGGTGACCGGCAGGGGTCGCCACACCTCGACCTCCGCCGTCGCCCTTGAGCTTCCCGAGGGCGGATGGATCATCGACACCCCGGGCGTGCGCAGCTTCGGACTGGCACATGTCTCGGTGGAAACCGTCCTGGCGGGCTTCCCCGACCTCGTCGAGGGCACCGTCGAGTGCCCGAAGGGCTGCAACCACCTGGGTGACGAGTGCGCCCTCGACGCCTGGGTCTCGGCGGGCCACGCGGACCCGGCCAGGCTCGTCTCCCTGCGCCGCCTGCTCGCCAGCCGCGAGGGCACCCCCGACGACGACTGACGGCCACCGCCCCGAGGCTCCGCGCGAGCCCCACCCCGTGGCGAACGTCCCCTCCCCCGCCCCAGGCGGTGTCAACTGTCGGGGCACAAGGTCCAGGCGACGGTCATCGTCAACGGTTGGGGCGCAGGGTCCAGACGACGGTCATCTCGGAGACCAGGGTGCCGTCCGTGGTCCTGACGTCCACCGTGACCTCGAACTCGGGGCGCTCGCCCGCGTCCAGCCCGGCCACGACCTCCTCACGGGACGCCCGCAGGCGCGCCTCCGCGACGACCTCGCCCATCGCGGGCCTCACGTAACGGATCGCGGAGTTCGCGACCAGCGGGGTCGCCCGCGCCAGCTCGCCGGCGAAGGTGGAGAGCATCGCGGCTCCCGAGGCGGACTCGGCGAGAGTGAAGATCGCCCCCGCGTGCGGGCCGCCCACATGGTTGTGCAGGTCGGCGCGGTCGGGCATGCGCGCGACCGCGACCCCCGGCTCGACCCTGTCGAAGGCGATGTCCAGCGTCCGCGCGAACGGAACACTCTGCAGCACGAAGGCACCCACGTCGAACGTCATGACCGAATGCTACTCGTCGGTAACACCGGATCCAACGGATGTTTCACCAGCTATCCGATTACTGACGTGACGCGACACAATTCCGTGGCATGTTCCCCATCTCCTATAACCGACCACCGACGCGATAGCGTTGCCCAACGTGACGGGTTACAACGACGACCTGCGTCTCGCGCATGTCATGGCCGACGCCGCGGACGACCTGACCATGCGCCGTTTCAAGGCCGTGGACCTGCGGGTCGAGACCAAACCGGACCTCACTCCGGTGAGCGATGCCGACCAGGCGGTCGAGGAGGCCATCAGGAGCACGCTGAGCCGGGCCCGCCCGCGTGACGCGGTGATCGGCGAGGAGTTCGGCAAGACCGGATACGGCGCCCGCTCCTGGATCGTCGACCCGATCGACGGCACCAAGAACTACGTGCGGGGCGTCCCCGTCTGGGCCACGCTCATCGCCCTGATGGACCAGGGCCGGGTCGTCGTCGGCCTGGTCTCGGCTCCCGCGCTCGGCCGCCGCTGGTGGGCCGCCCGTGACAGCGGGGCGTGGACCGGCAAGAGCCTCACCAAGGCCACCCGCTGCCAGGTCTCCTCGGTCAGCCGCCTCGAGGACGCGTCGTTCTCCTACTCCAGCTTCGGCGGCTGGGAGGAGGCGGGCAAGCTCGAGGAGTTCCTCGACCTGAACAGGTCCGTCTGGCGCAGCCGCGCCTACGGGGACTTCTGGTCGCACATGCTGGTCGCGGAAGGGGCCGTCGACCTGTCCGCCGAGCCGGAGCTTTCCCCCTGGGACATCGCGGCGCTGACGGTGATCGTGGAGGAGGCAGGGGGCATCTGGACCGACCTGTCGGGAGTTCCCGGCCTGGACGGCGGCAGCCTGGTGTGCACCAACGGCTCCCTGCACAGCGAGGTCCTCAAGCGCCTCGGCGGCGGCCCGCTCACGCTCCCCGTGTAGAAGCTCGCGACCAGGACGGAACCGCCCACTCGAGGCACGGAACCGCTCGCACGAAGCGGAGTCGCCCACTCGAGGCACGGGATCGCTCGCGCAAGGCATGGGATCGGCCACACGAAGCGGAGCCACCCGCGTGAGGCAGGCGACCCGCCCGAGGGGGCGGAGCCGCTCGCACGGGGCACCGGGCCGCCCGCGGAGACGGAGCGCCGGCTGACACACCCGGCTCGGGGAACCCCGGGGCGGGACCGGCCGTCGCCCGGCGATCGCCTGCCGATCACCATCTGTTCACCCGACGGCCCCCCGCACTCCCGATCAGCCGTTCACTGTCCGCTAATGACCGTTCAATCCCGTTCAGATGGACTTCGCCCGATCTAGGGGCGTTAAGACCTCCACTACATGCTGGCGGAACGGGTTCCGGCCCAGGTCCCCCGCACGAACCCCCGCCTCCCGGGGGTCACCCACAGCGCCGGGACCAGGCCGGAGTCCCAAGATTCACCCAAGGGATCGCCACGACAGCGACCGGAGGCATTCATTTTGCGTTCATCTTTCTACCGGTTTTGAGTCACCTTGCCTGCCTACTCTCCTGAACGTTGAAGGACTTAGTGGGAGGAACCCAACCGTGAAGTATGCAGGCCGGCTCGCCGCGGTCACCCTTGTTGGCGCGCTCTCGCTCGCTGCGTGCGGCACCGATAACAACGGCAGCAGCCCCACCACCGCCGCTTCGGCCGCCGACCCCTCTTCGGGCGGTTCGAGCAGCGGGGGCCTCAGCGGCACGATCAACGCCGCGGGCTCCTCGGCGCAGGCGAACGCCATCGACGAGTGGAAGAAGAACTTCCAGCAGGCGAACTCGGGGGTCAGCCTCAACTACCAGCCCAGCGGCTCGGGCGCCGGCGTCCAGGCCTTCATCCAGGGCACGGTCTCCTTCGCGGGCTCCGACTCGGCGCTCAAGGACGACAAGGGTGAGCCCGCCCAGGCCGACGCCCGCTGCAAGACCGGCAAGGCGATCAACCTCCCGATGGTGATCAGCCCGGTGGCCGTGGTCTACAACCTGCCCGGCGTTGACAACCTGCAGCTGTCGCCCAAGACCCTCGGTGGCATCTTCGACAGCAAGATCACCAAGTGGGACGACGCGGCGATCAAGGCCGACAACCCCGACGCCAAGCTCCCCTCGACGGCGATCCAGGCGTTCCACCACTCGGACGAGTCCGGCACCAGCGACAACTTCACCAAGTTCCTGGCCAAGACCGCCGACTGGCCGTACGAGCCCGCCAAGGCGTGGCCCGCCGAGGCCAAGGGCCAGGGCGCCAAGGGCTCGGACGGCGTCGCGCAGGCCGTCAAGAGCGGCGTCGGCGCGATCAGCTACGTCGGTCTCTCCTACGCCGAGAACTCCGGCCTGTCCAAGGCCAAGGTCGCCAACGGCTCCGGCGAGTTCGTCGAGCTGACCCCGGAGAGCGCGGGCAAGACGGTTGAGGCCGCCGAGTTCGTCGGCCAGGGCAACGACCTGAAGCTGAGCATCGACTACGCCACCAAGGCCGCGGGCGCCTACCCGATCGTCCTGGTGACCTACGAGATCACCTGCGAGAAGGGTCTGCCCGCCGAGGAGGCCAAGCTCGTCAAGGCCTTCCTGACCTACACCGCCAGCGACGAGGGCCAGCAGGCGCTGAACGGCATCGGCTACGGCCCGCTGCCGGCGACGCTGATCGCCAAGGTCCGGACCGCCGTCGAGGCGATCTCCTAAGTCCATGGCGACTCCACTTCGTACTCGCGACGGCGGGTCGGCCACCGGCCGGTCCGCCTCGCGGCGCAGCCGAGGTGAGGCTCCCTTCCGCTACGCCTCGACGGGCGCCGGAATCCTGCTGCTGGCGATCATGGCGGCCATCGCCGTCTTCCTCATCGTCGAGGCGATTCCGGCCCTGCAGGCCAACCAGGGAAGCTTCTTCGGAACCCTCACCTGGACGCCGAACAACACCGAGCCCTCCTTCGGCATCGCGGCTCTGGCGTTCGGCACCCTCCTCAGCTCACTCCTCGCCCTGGTCATGGCAGTGCCGGTGGCTGTCGGGGTGGCGCTGTTCATCTCCCACTACGCCCCCCGCCGACTGGCCGGAATCCTGGGCTACGTCGTCGACCTGCTGGCCGCGGTGCCCAGCGTCGTCTACGGCCTGTGGGGCGTCATCTTCCTCGTCCCGCTCGTCCAGGGACCCTATGAGTTCCTCAACGAGTACCTCGGGTTCATCCCGCTGTTCGACGGTGAATCGGTCGGCGGTCACTCGATCATGACGGGCTCGATCATCCTGGGGATCATGATCCTGCCGATCATCGCGGCGATCTCCCGGGAGGTGTTCCTCCAGGTGCCGAGGATGCACGAGGAGGCCGCGCTGGCCCTCGGCGCGACGCGCTGGGAGGTCATCAGGACCGCGGTGCTGCCCTTCGGGCGTCCCGGCGTCATCAGCGCCTCCATGCTCGGACTCGGCCGCGCCATGGGCGAGACCATCGCCGTCGCCCTCATCTTTCCCGCGTCGTTCGGCATCAGCTTCCAGATCCTCTCTCCCCAGGGCAACAGCATCGCCGCCAACATCGCCAACGGCTTCGGGGAGGCGGGCCCGCTCGGACGCGGCGCGCTGATCGCGTCGGGTCTCGTGCTGTTCATCATCACGCTGCTGGTGAACACGGCCGCCCGCCTGATCGTCGCCCGCCGCAAGGAGTTCTCCGGGGCTGCCGCATGACCGCGATCCAGCACACGAGCGCGATCCAGCGCATCTCCGTGGGCAGACGCCTCAAGGACAAGGTCATCCAGGGGCTCGTCTACCTGTCGTTCGCCATCGCCGTCGTGCCTCTGGTCTCCGTCCTCTGGCTGGTGATCAGCAACGGCCTCGCCAGGCTCGACGTGGAGTTCCTGACCCACTCGATGCGCAACATCGGGGCCAGGGACGCGGGCGGTGGCGCCTACCACGCCATCATCGGCACGCTCGAGCAGGTCCTGCTGTCGTCCATCATCTCGATCCCCATCGGCCTGCTCACCGCGATCTACCTCGTGGAGTACGGCAGGGGCGGACGACTGAGCCGGGCGATCAGCTTCTTCGTCGACGTCATGACCGGCATCCCCTCCGTGGTCTCCGGCCTGTTCATCCTGGCCTTCTGGATCCTGGCTCTGGGCATGCCGTTCTCCGGTTTCGCGGGCGCCCTCGCCCTGTCGATCCTGATGATGCCGACGGTGGTCCGTTCAGCGGAGGAAATGCTCCTGCTCGTCCCCAACGACCTGCGCGAGGCCTCGTACGCGCTGGGCGTGCCCAAGTGGCGGACGATCGTCAGGGTCGTCCTGCCGACCGCGTTCACCGGCATCGTGACCGGTGTCATGCTGGCCATCGCCCGTGTCGCGGGCGAGACGGCCCCGCTGCTGCTCACCGTCTTCTTCACCGACTCCATCAACACCGACCCCTTCAGCGGGCCGCAGATGGGGTTGCCGCTCTATGTGTTCGGTCAGTCGGCCCGTCCCACGGACGCCGCCATCGACCGGGCGTGGGCCGGAGCGCTCACACTCATTCTGATCGTCATGCTGCTCAACCTGGTGGCGCGCCTCATCGGCTGGTGGCGCTCGCCCGCCAGGGGTCGATAGGAAGGAACGTCGGAAATGAGCCAGCAGATCCAGGTCTCGAGCCTCGACGCGTACTACGGAAAGCACAAGGCGATCGAGGACATCTCGATGACGATCGAGCCTCAGTCGATCACCGCCTTCATCGGTCCCTCGGGATGCGGCAAGTCGACCTTCCTGCGGACCCTGAACCGCATGCACGAGGTCATCCCCGGCGCACGCGTCGAGGGCAAGGTCCTGCTCGACGGGGAGGACCTCTACGCCGCGGACGTCGAGCCGGTCTCGGTGCGCCGCATGATCGGCATGGTCTTCCAGCGCCCCAACCCGTTCCCCACGATGTCGATCGCCGAGAACGTGGCGGCCGGCCTCAAGCTCAACGGTGGATACTCCAGGTCCGAGGTCGACGACATCGTCGAGACCTCGCTGAAGGGTGCCAACCTCTGGAACGAGGTCAAGGACCGCCTGAACAAGCCGGGAGCGGGCCTGTCCGGCGGACAGCAGCAGCGCCTGTGCATCGCCAGGGCCATCGCGGTCAAGCCCGAGGTCCTGCTGATGGACGAGCCGTGCTCCGCGCTCGACCCGATCTCCACCCTGGCGATCGAGGACCTGATGGCCGAGCTGAAGAACCAGTTCACGATCATCATCGTGACGCACAACATGCAGCAGGCCGCCCGGGTCAGCGACCGTACCGCCTTCTTCAACCTCGCGGGCCAGGGCCAGCCGGGCCGCGTCATCGAAATGGACGACACGTCTCGGATCTTCACCAACCCCACTCAAAAAGCGACCGAGGACTACATCACCGGCCGCTTCGGATAAATCAACTGCATAAGGAGGACCCGGGTGATCCAGCCGCAGACGGCACCCGAGGTGAGCGGGGACACCCGGACAGCGCCCCTGCTGCTGGTGGCGGATCCGGAATCGGCTTTGGTCCAGGGCCTGGCCAACGCCCTCGAACGAGAGGGAGTCGAGGTCATGGGCGTCACCGACGGCGCCCAAGCCTTGTTGCAGGCCGGGGCGCTCCAGCCCGATGTGGTGCTCGTCAGTGCCTCCCTTCCGGTCATAGGGGCGGTGGAGTTCATCCGCGCCGTACGACTGACACGGGCGGTGCCCGTCCTGCTGGGCGTGGGTGACAGTCACGCCGAGCAGGCCGTCCAGGCACTCGCGGCCGGAGCCACCGCATGTGTGGCCCGGCCGTACCGCGTGCCTGAGCTCCTTCCTCTGGTACAGGCCGCCTTCTCCGGGGAGTCTGGCATGCGCCGTACGCTTGTGGTCGGCAACGTGGAACTCGACGTCAACGCCTACCAGGTCAAGGTCAGCGGGCGGACCGTTCACCTGCCTCTGCGGGAGTTCGAGCTGCTGCACTATCTGATGCGCAACGCGCATCGCACGGTGACCCGCGAGCAGATCATGCGTCATGTCTGGAACTCGACGGACACCACGTCGACCAACACGATCGCGGTGCACGTCAAACGGCTGCGCGCCCGCCTCGGCGACAACGACGACCAGCTCATCCAGACTGTGAGGGGCGTCGGTTACCGGCTGGTCGACAAGAGTTCCTGACCCCTGCCCGATCATTCACCGGTCGGCGGGGCCTCCGCTCCTCCGCGTGAGTCGCCGTCCGCCGGCTCCTCACCGATCGCGCATCCTCGCTCGCCGCGGAAGGCGGCCAGGATGCGCCTGGCCGTACCCTCGGCCTCGGTGGCCTCGGTGACGCCCACATCCCTGCTCAGGCTGTCCTCGGTGAGGACAGCCACGGCGTAGTCGTGCCCCGGCTCCCGGATCAGGCCCATGCCGGCGCCCGTTGGCCGCATGACACAGCCAGCCGTTCTTCAGCGACACCCGGGCCCCCTCGCAGGCCACCGCGCTGATTCCCCAGCCCTGCCTCGGTGACGCCCGCCGCATCAGCCGGAGCACCCGCTCGCCCTCTGCCAACGAGCTCCGGCCTCTGACCAGCGCCCTGATAAGCCTGATCTGGTCGGTCACGGTGGTCTGCGTGATGCCGTACACGTCCACGCATCGTCCCGATGGGGCGTAGGTATTCCTGTCCTGCCACGCCCCATGATCGAGACTTATCGCACAGGGGCGAGAGCGGGAGCCGGCGCGAGGAAGTCCCGCCCGAACATAGAGCAAGTTCTTGAACACCGGCTCCTGGGACATCGATTCCTCAGCGAGCGTCGGCGACCAGCCTGGCGATGGACTCGTCGTCACACGTGGCCCAGAAGTCGCCGACCACGTCCTCAAGATGCTCCAGCGACTCGGCCCTGAAGAGAACATCCTGATATTTCGTGATGTCGTAGTGGGTGGTACCCATGTGAGCGAGATTCAGCGGCCGGATGTCCATCCCGCGGAACTCCTCGATCTCACCGTAGGAGGACAGGATGCCCGCGCCGTACGCCCGCAGCTCTTCCTGGTCGGTCATCACGCCGAACTCCAGGGTGAACCAGAAGACCTTCGAGACGAACTCCAGCGCCGCCTCGCTCTCGACCCGTCGCGCCGCCCCGCCCGCCAGACGGTAGAGCTGCGAGTACCTGTCGGAGGCGAGCGCGTTGGCGTGCCCGATCACCTCGTGGATCACGTCCGGTTCCGGCGTGTAGAGCGGGGTCGAGTGATGCCGGATGTACTGCGTCGAGTGGAAGAAACCGTCGGCCAGCACACTGTAGAACTCACGGAGCGGCACCAGGCCCGCGGCGGGGATGTAGCGGAACCCGGTCAGCGGCTGCAGAAGGTCGCTGACCTCCTGCAGCTGTGGGATCCGTTCCCGGGGCAGTCCCAGTCGCTCGACGGCATTCAGGTATTCCGTAGTCGCGTACACCCGGTGCTTGACCGCCAGCTCACGGCTGACCAGCGCCCACACCTCGTGTTCCTCCGGGGTGTACTCGGCGATGGGAATGGGCGTGCCAGGCACGTATCCGACCGCGAGCGCCGCGATGGCGTTGCGCCGGGCACGGTAGACCGGGTCGGCGAAGCCCGGATGACTGGCAGCGAGCTCGACCTCGACCGTGCCGTCGTCGCGAGTCGCCACCGGCGCGAAGTACTGTGCTTCTTCGAACATGTATGAAATGACAGCAATATCAGGAATCATTGGCAAGAGCGAGCAGTTTCGCTGCGCGGTTCGCGCAAGATCGTATGGTTGATGCTATCTATGACTGGTCATATCGCCTAGTCTGGTGCGATGCCCATAGACGGCCTTGACAGTCGCCTCCTGGTGACCATGCGCGCCAACCCCCGGATCGGCCTCACCGAGCTCGCCCGCCTGCTCGGCGTGGCCAGAGGAACGGTCCAGGCCCGGGTGGAGAAACTCATCAGCCGCGGCGTGATCGCCGACTTCGGCCCCACCGTCACCCCCGAGGGGGTCGGTTATCCGATCCTGGCCTTCGTCTCCCTGCAGATCGCCCAGGGACGTCTGGCCGAGGCGGTGGAGGCACTACGGCCACTGCCCGAGATCCTTGAGGTGTACGGCACCAGCGGCCAGGCCGACCTACTCTGCCGCGTCGTCGCCCGCAGCACACCCGACCTGCAGGAGATCATCGCCAGGATCCTGGCCTCGCCTGCGGTACAGCGCACTGACACGACCATCGCCCTGTCCGTTCAGGTCCCCTACCGGATCGAACCCCTGCTCCGCACTGCGCCGGCCAGCTGACCTCGGCGAGATACCCCGGAAAACGCAAAAAGGGCCACCCGAACCGGGTGACCCTCAAAAATGCAGAAGGAGGGCCACCCAAACAGGTGACCCTCCCTCAAAAGATTGTCCGGCGGCGACC
>NZ_JBFBCE010000055.1:0-60182 GCF_040689595.1 Streptosporangium sp. NPDC051023
TGGCGGGTCGCGGCCGGGCTGTGCCTGGGCGCGGCCTGCGCGGTCAAGTGGTCCGGGGTGTTCTTCCTGATCGCCTTCGCCCTGATGTCCCTCCTGTGGGACGCGGGAGCCCGCAGGGCGATCGGCCTGCGCGGGCCGTACCGGGGCGCGGTCGCCGTGGACCTGCCGACCGCACTGGCGGCGCTCTGCGCCGTCCCCGCGCTGACCTACCTGCTCTCCTGGGCCGGCTGGTTCGCCTCCCCGCTGGGCTGGGGCCGTAACTGGGCGCAGGCGACCTCCCAGGGCCCGGCCTTCTTCGTCTTCGACTCGCTGCGCTCCTGGCTGAGCTACCAGCTTCAAGTGCTGAGCTTCCACACCGGCCTGGCGGAGCCGCACAACTACCAGTCGGAGCCGTGGAGCTGGCCACTGCTGCTGCGCCCGGTCGCGTTCTTCTACGAGAGCCCGAAGAACGCCTGCGGCGCCGAGACCTGCTCCCAGGCCGTCCTCGGCGTCGGCACCCCGGTCATCTGGTACGGCGCGCTCGCCGCCCTCATCGCCATGATCGCCTGGTACGTCGCCACCCGCGACTGGCGCGCCGGAGCCGTCCTGCTCGCCTACGTCGCGGGCTGGCTGCCCTGGTTCTACTGGGCCATCGCCGACCACCGCACCATGTTCATCTTCTACACGATCCCCATGGTCCCGTTCATGATCCTCGCACTCACCCTCGCCGCCGGGCTCATCATCGGCCCGGCCGACGCCACGCCGAACCGCAGAGCCGCCGGGGCCTCCGTGGTGGGAGCCTTCGCGTTCCTCGCGCTGGTCAACTTCTGGTGGCTCCACCCGGTGCTGACCGCAGAGGTCATCCCCTACGCGCAGTGGTGGCAGCGGATGCTTTTCCGGAGCTGGGTCTAGCGAACCCGTGCCGCAGTGAGATCGCGGCGGCCAGGCACGCCAGCGGCACGGCGGGCAGGACATAGCGGTAGTCGAACTCGGCCGTCGCCGCGGGGGCCAGGATGAGGCCGAAGGCGCCAAGCCACGGCAGCAGGACAGGGCCGCCCAGTGTGCGCCAGCGCACCACGACCCCGGCCAGGCCGATCAGCAGCAGGACGCCGACCACGAGGCCGGGCAGCCTGACCGTCTGCTGGTAGGCCTGCATGAACCGGGCCCACGGGGCGTGGAGCTGGGTGCCGATCACGCTGGGCTTGCCGCGGATCTGGGCGGTCGGCAGGCCGGGGTCGTAGATCTGGGCGTCCCGGTCGCTGGTGCCCCGGTAGGAGGACCATGAGGGCAGCACCTTGCCCTCGGGGAGGAACTCGTACTGCCGGTAGGTGTTGGCGTCGGGGAACTGCGGCCGGTCCCAGCGGAAGGCGCGGAAGAAGTCTCCGGTCACGACGCCGAGATAGTCGAGCGGCTGGGCGAGGATGGCCCGCTTGGCGAACGTTCCCGCGGCCTGGTTGACGGCGGGGGTGAAGGTGGTGTTCGGCCCGAACGCGTGGAACCGTTGCCCCGGCTGGGCCCACCACAGGTACTTCTGACCGGAGAAGTGGCGCTCGCTCGGCGGGGCGCTGATGCACAGCAGCGCCAGCTCCAGTTCCTTGCGCGGGTCGACCTTCATCTTGTTGCAGTCGGCGAACAGCGAGGTCCGCATGTAGAGGATCGCGCCGTCGCTGTTGGTCATGGAGAAGTTGCCGTAGGTGGAGGCGAACCAGGCCATGTAGCCGAGCACGGGGACGGCGCACGCGGTCACCATGGCCGCGATCGGTTTCCAGCCGGTCCGCTTGACGAGCATGTAGGCGACGACCAGGGCCAGGATCGGCAGGCCGATCGACCTGGTCAGCGCGGTGAGCGCGAGCAGCAGGCCGATCACGGCGCCGAGCCTCCAGGACACCTTCCTGTGCCACAGCACCAGCGTTATGACGCCGACGACCAGCAGCATGAACATGGCGTCCGACATGACCAGATGCTCTAGCTGGATCTGGTAGGCGTCGAACAGCACGGGCAGCGTGGCCAGCGTCGCCCCCCAGCCCGGCAGGCCGAACCTCCTGCGCAGCAACGCGTAGATCAGCACCGCGATGCCCAGGCCCATCAGGTGCTGGGTGAAGACCACGAAGGAGAAGCTGTGGATCGGCCGCAGCAGCAGCAGCCAGAAGGAATAACCGTTCGGACGCAGGGCACTGGGCCTGTCGGGGTTGACCGCCCCCGAGACGTACTCGAAGGAGTCGTTGAACCACAGCGCCGGACCGTAGCCGAGCATGGTGACGACACGCAGCATGAACGCCAGCGCCACGACGGCGGCGAACAGCCGGTGGCGTCCCAGGAACGCCCACACGCGTGTGGGCACGCCTGTCGCGGGCGCGTCGAGTCGCGGTGGTTCGGTGACGGTCACCATGCATTACAGGATGCCAGCCGTTTCATGGAGTTGACCCGCGCGGTAGACGATAGAGGGCATCATGATGAGGTTGGGCTGTGCCGTAACTGAGAGGTTGAGACGTGGAACTGACCGTGGTCATGCCTTGTTTGAACGAGGCGGAGACCGTGGAGACCTGCGTACGCAAGGCACTGGCCTGCATGCGGGAACACGGGATCGACGGAGAAGTCCTGATAGCCGACAACGGCAGCACGGACGGCTCCCAGCAGCTCGCACGCGACGCGGGAGCCCGTGTCGTGCACGTGGACGCCAAGGGGTACGGCAACGCGCTCATGGGCGGCATCAGGGCGGCTCGTGGCAAGTACGTCATCATGGGCGACGCCGACGACTCCTATGACTTCACCGCGTTGCTGCCGTTCGTCGAGCAGTTGCGCGACGGGGCCGACCTGGTGATGGGCAACCGTTTCAAGGGCGGCATCGCGCCGGGCGCCATGCCCCCGCTCCACCGCTACCTTGGCAACCCGGTGCTCTCCTTCATCGGCCGTCTGTTCTTCCCGAGTGCCATCGGCGACTTCCACTGCGGCCTGCGCGGCTTCAGGCGCGACTCCGTCCTCAAGCTCGGCCTGCAGACCGGCGGCATGGAGTTCGCCAGCGAGATGGTGGTGCGCTCGACGCTGTCGGGGCTCGACGTGCGCGAGGTGGCGACCACGCTGTCGCCCGACGGCCGCTCCCGCCCGCCGCACCTGCGCTCCTGGCGTGACGGATGGCGCCACCTGCGCTTCCTGCTGCTGTACAGCCCGCGCTGGCTGTTCTTCATCCCCGGCCTGATCCTGATGACCCTCGGCCTGGTCGTGGGCGCGGCCCTGACCTTCGGCCCGGTCTACATCGGCAAGCTCGCCTTCGACATCGACACCCTGGTCGGCGCCTCGGCCGCGGTGGTGATCGGCTTCCAGGCCTCGCTGTTCGCCCTGTTCACCAAGGTGTACGCCGCGGAGGAGGGCTTCCTGCCAGAGGACAGGCGGGTGCGCAAGCTCGTCGACATCGTGACCCTGGAGAAGGGCCTGATCGCCGGAGGCCTGCTGGCCCTGGCCGGTCTGGCGGGCCTGGTCGCCTCGCTGGTTCACTGGCAGACACGCAGTTTCGGCCCGCTGATCCCTTCTGAGTCGCTGCGCCTGGTCGTCCCGTCGGCGACCGCGCTGGTCATGAGCTTCCAGACCATCTTCGCGGCACTGTTCATCAGCATCCTCGGCATCCGCCGTACCAAGGAGACGCCGATCGACGTGGCCGCCTCGGCCGCTGAGGAGGCTGCCCAAGCCGTCAGCCTGGACGGCGAGGAGAAGACGGCGCAGGCCGTCTCCCGGGAGAGCACCAAGGCCTGAGCCCGCGTCCCTTAGGCTTGGCATCATGTCCCAGCACATCCTGACCGCGGTCGCGTGGCCATACGCCAACGGCCCCCGCCACATTGGGCACGTCTCCGGATTCGGCGTGCCCTCCGACATCTTCAGCCGCTACCAGCGGATGGCGGGCAACAAGGTCCTGATGGTGAGCGGGACCGACGAACACGGCACGCCCATCCAGGTGCAGGCGGACAAGGAGGGGCTGAACGCCCGCCAGCTCGCCGACCGCTACAACCGGGTGATCGCCGAGGACCTCCAGGCTCTCGGCCTGTCTTACGACCTGTTCACCAGGACCACGACGGACAACCACTACGCCGTGGTCCAGGAGATCTTCAAGGGTCTCCACGAGAACGGCTACATCTTCCCCAAGACCACGATGGGCGCCATCTCGCCGTCGACCGGGCGTACCCTGCCCGACCGCTACATCGAGGGCACCTGCCCGATCTGCAGCTACGACGGCGCGCGTGGCGACCAGTGCGACAACTGTGGCAACCAACTCGACCCGATCCAGTTGATCAACCCGGTCAGCAAGATCAACGGTGAGACGCCGATCTTCGTCGAGACCGAGCACTTCATGCTCGACCTGCCCGCCTTCGCCGAGGTGCTCGGCACCTGGCTGCAGTCCAAGCAGGGCGAGTGGCGGCCCAACGTGCTGAAGTTCGCCCTCAACATGCTGGCCGACCTGCAGCCCCGTGCGATCACCCGCGACCTCGACTGGGGCGTGCCGATCCCGCTCGACGGCTGGCGTGACCAGCCGAACAAGCGGCTCTACGTCTGGTTCGACGCCGTCATCGGCTACCTCAGCGCCTCCATCGAGTGGGCCCGCCGCTCCGGCGACCCCGATGCCTGGCGGCAGTGGTGGCAGAACCCCGACGCCCGCGCCTACTACTTCATGGGCAAGGACAACATCGTTTTCCACGCCGAGATCTGGCCCGCGCTGTTGCTCGGCTACAACGGCCAGGGCGCCAGGAACGGCACGCCGGGCGCGCTCGGCGAGCTGAGCCTGCCCTCCGAGGTCGTCTCCAGCGAGTTCCTGACCATGGAGGGGCGCAAGTTCTCCTCCTCCCGCCAGGTCGTCATCTACGTCCGCGACTTCCTGGCCCGCTACGACGCCGACGCGCTGCGCTACTACATCGCGGTCGCGGGCCCGGAGAACCAGGACACCGACTTCACCTGGTCGGAGTTCCTCAACCGCAACAACGGCGAGCTGGTCGCGGCCTGGGGCAACCTGGTCAACCGTTCGATCTCGATGGCCGCCAAGAACTTCGGCACCATCCCCGAGGCGGGTGACCTCACCGACGCGGACCGCGCCATGCTGGAGCGCAGCCGCGGGGCCTTCCCCAAGGTCGGCGCCGAGCTCGAACGCTCCCGGTTCAAGAACGCCACGAACGAGGCGTTCGACGTCATCCGCGAGGCCAACAAGTATCTCGCGGAGCAGGAGCCCTGGAAGATCAAGGACGACCCCGAGCGGGTCAAGTCGATCCTCCACGTGGCCCTGCAGGTCGTCGACGACGCCAAGACCCTGCTCACCCCGATCCTGCCCTCCTCCTCCAACAAGATCCACGCGATGCTCGGCGGCACCGGCGTCTGGTCGGGGATGCCGGAGATCAAGGAGGTCGACGAGGAGAGCGGCAGGCAGTACCCCATCATCACGGGCTCGTACGACGGCGAGGCCCGCTGGGAGCACACGCCACTGCGGGTCGGGGCTCCGCTCGCGCCGCCAACCCCGCTGTTCACCAAGCTCGACCCGAAGATCGTCGATGAGGAGCTCGCCCGCCTCGGCGAGTGATGTGCTGTTTTGCGACGCCTGAGGCGTCGCAAAACAAACACAGTAGGTTGGTCCAGTGAGCACGAAGCTTCCCGCAGTCCCCGAACCCCTGGCCGCCGAGGTGTTCGACAGCCACTGCCACCTCGACATCATGGTCGGCAACCGTCAGGCGTCCTCGGGAGACCCCGTCGCACAGGCCGCTCAGGCGGCTCAGGCGAGCGTCGAAGGCATCCTCGAGCAGGCCCGCTCCGTCGGCGTGACCCGGCTCGTCACGATCGGCTACGACCTGCCGTCGTCCAGGTGGAACGCCGGTACGGCCGAGCTCAACCCCGACGTCTACGCCGGGGTCGCGATCCACCCCAACGAGGCGCACGCCTCGACGCCGGAGGTCCTCGCCGAGATCGAGGGGCTGGCTCGCCTGCCGCATGTCAGGGCGGTCGGGGAGACGGGCCTCGACTACTACCGTGACTGGGCTTCCAAAGACGACCAGCACGCCAGCTTCAGGGCGCACATCGAGATCGCCAAGCGGACCGGCAAGGCCCTGGTGATCCACGACCGGGAGGCACACGACGACGTGCTGCGCGTCCTGGCGGAGCAGGGGGCCCCGGAGATCGTGGTCTTCCACAGCTTCTCCGGCGACGCCGAGATGGCCAAGAAGTGCGTCGAGGCCGGTTACTTCATGTCCTTCTCCGGCCCGGTCACCTACAAGAACGCCGGCTACCTCCGCGAGGCCGCAGCGGTCGCGCCCAAGGAGCTGATGCTCGTCGAGACCGACGCGCCCTACCTCCCGCCGACGCCGCACCGGGGCAAGCCGAACGCCCCCTATCTCATCCCCATCACGCTGCGCTGCCTCGCCGAGGTGAAGCAGATCGATCCGGCCGAGCTCGCCACGGCCATCAGCACCAACGGGGAGGCCGTCTTCGGCTCCTGGTGACCCGCCCCGGCCCCTCCTCCCCGGAGGCGCGGACAGGGAGGCGGGGGCGGGGTTCAGCCGACGGCTGCGCCGAAGTCCGCCGAGCCCCCGTCGCCCAGGGCGGGAACCTTCCCGGTCCCCGGAGACAGCAGCGTGCCCGCGCCGTCGTTGCGGCCGAGCACCGTCACCGCCCCCGAGACGCCGTGGTCTGGCGCGCCGACCACCAGGCGGTTGCCGCTGAACGCCACCGACCAGCCGAAGTGGTCGCCCGCCCCGCCCTGGCCGACCAGCCTGGCCCCCGCCGGATCCCGCACCGGTATCAGCCGCACGCCACCCCGCTGGTCGGGCCCGTCGAAGGGGACCCCGACCGCCAGCCGGGCGCCGCCCTCCCCGGCGAACGCCAGCGAGAAGCCGTACCCCTCACCCGCCGCTCCCTCCGGTCCCTGGTCGAAAGTGGTCATCGGGGCGATCTCCTCGGAGGAGGAGGCGCGGAAGAGCCGGACCAGGCCCGAGTCCTTCACCCGGCCGCCGTCGCCGAGCGGCGCGCTCACCGCGAGGTATCCCTCGTCCCCCTCCTCCGCGTAGGCCATCGCGTAGCCGAACCGGTCGCCGGCGTGAGTCTCCACGATCTGGTGGAGATCCCACTTCCTGCTGGTGTACGTCCCCTTCGCGCCGAGCACGTCGAAGAGCACGGCGATCGACCCCGCGTCGAGCGCGCCCTCCCCGCTCTGCCGCCCCGGCCCGTCGTCGTTGTCGTACGGCGCGCCGACCGCGAGATCGAGCTCGCCCAGGGTTCCGCCCATCCTGCCGACGGCCACGGACCAGCCGAACATGTCACCGGGCTCGCTGCTGCCGGGAACCCCCTCGGTGTCCTGGGAGATTCGCCGCCCCTCGCCGAGCGAGCCCGAGTCGAACAGGTAGACCGCGCCCGCGTCCTCGATCCCGTCCGCGTCCTCGTGCGGGGCTCCGGCGACGACCACGGTGCCGCCGGAGGCCAGGGACCAGCCGAAGTGGGCGTTGGCCTCGGGGGCGGAAGAGACCAGGCGGACCGGTTTCCTGGCGGCTCCGCCGTACACGGCGTAGACGGCGCCCGCGTCCTCGATCCCGTTCACGTCCGCGTACGGCGCGCCGACCAGCAGGTCCGCGCAGCGGTCGGCGTCGAGGTGGGTCAGCTTCACCGACCAGCCGAATCCCTCGCCCGCCTCAGGCAGGGGCGCGCGCACGACCGTCCCGCCCTCGCCCCTGCCGGACACCACGTGCACGGCTCCGGCACCGGCCACGCCGTCGGGGGTGGCGAACGGGTCGCCGACGGCTGTGTCGTCCAAGCCGTCGCCGTCGAAGTCGTTCGCACCGGCTCCGGCGCAGTCGGCGGTCGCGGAGAAGGCGGTGGGAGGGGGAACCGCCGCGGGGATGGGAAGGATCGCGGGAAAGAACAGCGCGGAGAGCAGCAGGGACGCCGGGAACCTCGTCAAAGCCGCACCTCGATCCGCCGCCCGCCCTCGACCACCTGACCGGTCAGCCGCACCGGTCTGCGCCCGGGAGACAGGTCGTAGACCAGGACGTCGTCCATTCTCCCACCGGGAGCCAGTTTGCCCGTCGTGTTCGCGGGATTCGCCCCGACCGGTTCGGGGGTGTGGAGCGCGCCCAGGTCGTCGACCAGGGTGAGCGGGGTACGGCTGAGGGGAACCTCCTTGCCTCCGGTGTTGAGCAGGGTCATCCCGATCACGCACAACCGGCCGCGTGCCGTTGTGCCCTCGTAGGAGGGGAGACCGCATCGCGGGCCCCGGGGGATGATCAGTTGCGGATCCTCGATCAGGGAGCCGGTCGCGATCCGCCTGCCCACGTCGGTCGCGCCACCGGTCGTGGTGGTCACGGGTGGTGTCCCGCCTCCGGTTCCCTCGCCCGCGCGGACCAGCACCGCGACCGTGACGGCGAGTGCCGCCGTCACGGCCAGTCCCGCGAGCAGCCAGCGCCGCCTGGCCTGCCTGGCGGAAGCCGTACCCGGCTTGGACGGAGACGGCTGTGAGGCATCCGCAGGAGGGGGGTTCGGGACGGCCGGGGAGAGGGGCGCGGGGGAGGTCCTCGCTCTCAGGGAGCTGAGGACCTGCGTCGAGTCCGGTTCCACGTTGGCCGGGGGACGCCACGACTCGCTGAGCATGTCCCCCGAGATCAGGGTCGGCGGGTCCTCCGGGGTGGTGGTGGCAGGCGGCGTCGAGATGTCGCCGCCGACCAGCGCGATCAGCAGGTCCTGGGCGGTCGGCCGCTCCCTGGGGTCCATCGCGGTCGCCCTGCGGGCCAACTCGTCGAGCGGGGCGGGGAGCGTGCCGAGGTCGGGCGGGCTGTTCAGCAGCCGGGTCGCCATAGTGATCATGTCGCCCCGGCCGTAAGGGTGGCGGCCGTTTCCCGCGTAGGCGACCAGGCAGCCCCAGGCGAAGACGTCGGCGGCCGGGGTGACCTCCAGGCCGCGCACCTGCTCAGGAGCCCACCACCCCGGGCTGCCGAGCACCTCGCCCGACCGGGTGAAGCCGTGGGTCGAGTCCAGCGCCCTGGCGATGCCGAAGTCGATCACGCGAGGCCCCGACATGGACAGGACCACGTTGGCGGGCTTGAGGTCGCGGTGGACCACCCCCGCGACGTGGATCGCGGCCAGCGCGGCGGCGACTCCGAGCGCCACTCCGTGCAGCGGAGCGGGTTCGAGCGCGCCGTACGTGCTGATCTGCCGTGACAGGGGAGTGCCCGCGATGTACTCGGTGACCATGTACGGCCTGCCGTCGGCGGCGTTTCCGTTGTCGAGCACCTGGGCGGTGCAGAACGACGCGACCCGCCGGGCGTTTCGCACCTCCGCGTGGAAGCGTGCGGCGAATCCGTCCTCGACCGCGACCTCCGGCTTGATCACTTTCACCGCCACGGGCCGCCCCGTCGGAGCCGTCGCCAGGTAGACGGTGCCCATGCCGCCCTCGCCCAGACGTCCGAGAAGCCGATAGTCCCCGATCCGCTCGGGATCACCGGGGCGCAGCCCCTCGACACCGGGCTGGTTGACGTCCTTCACGGGGTGGATCCCTTCCCTCGCCGACGATCCCCCGTACGGCCAACGTTATCGGGCGGGAACACGGCGGCCTGCCGATGGTGGACAAGGGCTTCCATGCTGCCGCCAGGGGGGCGGTGGCCGCCGCGAATCGCGAAACCCGCGTCGCGACGGGCGCCGGGTTTTCGCGAGGAGGGCAGGACCCTCGCGTGAATCCGTGAAATCCGTTTCCCGGCCCGCGGGGTCCGGCGGTTCTCCCATGGAGGCCTGCGGTTTTCCCGCGGGGAGGGCAGGTGCCTTTCCGGCCGGAGACCGGTGATTTCCTCGGGTGGGGGGAGGCGGGCGGCACCCGGCCGTGACTCGCGACGGCTCGCCGGTCCGAACCGTCTACCGGTAGGCGATTGTGATGCATTTCTGGCGATAAATGGTGCTGTTTTATGGAAAGTGGAATAAGGTCTGCCTGGTGGGTTGTTTGAGAGTTTTCTGTGCAGTGCGTGAGTCGTTCCCTTTTTGTGGATGCATGTGAGGGGGTGGGCGGGCATGGAAATATCGAAAAGTGGCGGTATTTCGGGTGACAATGCTCCGCTGTCGCGGTGAGCGGAGGGCGCTGTGACGGTGGGTGGGCTCGGACTGGTGGATGCCCGGTGAACGGGGAGTACTTGGTCCGGTTTGGTGTAGGCAGTGCTGGAATCAGGGTTTTGAATAGTGTTCCTGCGGGTGGCGAGTAAAAAAACGCGTGTTCCCCGGCCAATGTCTCAGCAATGTTTTTCGGCTACTGTTTCCAGAGGTGTTCCGTCGGCTCAAAAGGTCTGTCCTGGAGTTTTTCATATATGCGCGAGGGGAGAAATTCACCCGTGGCTACCTTTATGAAACGGACCCTGGTGGGTGGCGCACTCGCCGGGGCCGTTCTTGTTTATTCCCCTGCTCCAGCAGGAGCCGACACGACGCCGGCCTGGCTCGCAGCCCAGAGGATCGGTCACTCCGACACGAGTGGCGCCGCTCTGGCCAAGCCGGCCGGCCTTTCCTTCAAAGTGAAGCCCTTCCGGGCTTCCACCCGTTCTCGTTCCGTCTCCGGGAAAGCCCGCACGGACTCCGGGAAGGTTCGCGCGGCCTCTGGGAAGGTCAGTACGGACAATCCAGTACAGAGCAAGCCGACCTCGGAGCTTCGCGACGAGCCCGCCTACATCCCGCTGTGCAGGTGGCTCCACCTGCCGGTGTCCCTGTGCGAGGTCCCCGAGGGCCCCCAGGGTCCCGCAGGTCCCAGGGGCCCCGCGGGCCCGACCGGCCCGACCGGCCCCAGGGGGCCGCAGGGCCCGGCGGGCGCTGACGGTGCAACCGGTCCCGTGGGTCCGGCGGGCCCGGTCGGTGTCACCGGTTCGAGGGGGCCCGCGGGCCCCGCGGGTTCCGACGGCATCCCCGGCGCCACGGGACCGCAGGGTCCGGCAGGGCCGCAGGGTCCCGCGGGCCCGGCAGGTCCGGTAGGCCCGCAGGGTCCCGCGGGCGCCAACGGCTCCGATGGTGCCGCAGGCCCCGCCGGTCCGGTTGGTCCCGCAGGTCCCGAGGGCCCGGCGGGTCCGCAGGGCCCTGCAGGTCCCCAGGGTCCCGCAGGTGCCGACGGCGCTCCCGGCGCCGACGGTCCCGCAGGTCCGCAGGGTCCGGTAGGCCCGGCAGGCCCGGTGGGTGCCGACGGTCCGGTAGGCCCGGCTGGTCCGGCGGGTGCCGACGGCGCCACCGGTCCGCAGGGCCCGATCGGTCCGCAGGGTCCGATCGGTGACACCGGTCCGCAGGGTCCTGCTGGTCCGGCAGGTGCCGACGGTGCCCAGGGTCCTGCTGGCCCTGCGGGTGCCGATGGCGCCCAGGGTCCTGCTGGCCCCGCTGGCCCGGCTGGTCCGCAGGGTCCGGCAGGTGCCGACGGCGCTCAGGGACCTGAGGGTCCGGCTGGCCCTGCGGGTGCTGATGGCGCTCAGGGTCCGGCTGGCCCTGCGGGTGCTGATGGCGCTCAGGGTCCGGCTGGCCCTGCGGGTGCTGATGGCGCTCAGGGTCCTGCTGGTCCACAGGGTCCCGCGGGTGCCGATGGCGCTCAGGGTCCTGCTGGTCCACAGGGTCCCGCGGGTGCCGACGGTGCCCAGGGGCCCGAAGGCCCGGCAGGTCCGGCAGGTCCGGCAGGCCCGATCGGTCCCGAAGGCCCGCAGGGACCCGACGGTCCGGCTGGTCCGGTTGGTCCGGCGGGTGCCGATGGCGCTCAGGGTCCGGCTGGTCCGATTGGTCCGGCGGGTGCCGACGGCGCCACCGGTCCGCAGGGCCCGATCGGTCCGCAGGGTCCGATCGGTGACACCGGTCCGCAGGGTCCTGCTGGTCCGGCAGGTGCCGACGGTGCCCAGGGGCCGGCTGGCCCTGCGGGTGCCGATGGCGCCCAGGGGCCCGCTGGTCCGCAGGGTCCCGCGGGTGCCGACGGTGCTCCCGGCCCGGCTGGCCCGGCAGGTCCGGCTGGTCCCGCTGGTCCGGCAGGCCCGGCAGGTCCCGCGGGTGCCGACGGCGCCCAGGGGCCCGTTGGCCCCGAGGGCCCGGCTGGTCCCGAAGGACCGACTGGCGCGACCGGTCCCGCGGGTGCCGACGGTGCCCAGGGTCCTGCTGGTCCTGCGGGTGCCGACGGCGCCACCGGTCCGGCGGGTTCGGCAGGTCCTGAGGGGCCTGAGGGTCCGGCAGGTCCGGCAGGTCCGACGGGTCCCCAGGGCCCGGCTGGACCTCAGGGTCCGATCGGCCCCGAGGGACCGCAGGGTCCCGTCGGCCCCCAGGGCCCTCCCGGCCCGCCCGGTGGCACCCCGACGAGGGTGACCAAGGCAAGGGTCACCACGGCGAGGTTCGCCGGGTAACCCCGGCGCCCGCGGACCGTCGTCGTCGGCTCTCTCCGGCCGGAGCGCGCACCTCGGACATCGAGGCGCCGCCGCCGGGGAGACCGACCGAGGCGGACCGCCGGAGGTGAGGCAACAGGAGGTGCGGGCGGCGACGCCCGCACCTCTTCGCGTCCGCCCCGTGTGCGCGGTCCCGCTCCCAAGCGTCGTCGCAGGGTGTTCCATGCGCGAAACTTGTCGGATGACGTGGGGAGTGCAGCGGTGAGCGAGCGCGGCGGACGAGTCGGCGGGTACGGTGACCGGGTGGACGCCGGGTTCCTGGCGCCGGGCGAGGTGCGGTCATGAGCCTTCTCGGCCCGGTGGAGATACGCGAACTGGCGGACAGGCTCGACATCCGCCCGACCAAGAAGCTCGGCCAGAACTTCGTGATCGACGGCGGCACGGTGCGCCGGATCGTCAGGGTCGCCGAGTTGCGTCCCGACGACGTGGTCATCGAGGTCGGCCCCGGCCTGGGATCGCTCACCCTCGCGCTGCTTCCCGAGGTGCGCGGCGTGGTCGCGGTCGAGATCGACCCGGTCCTCGCGGCACGGCTCCCGCTGACCGTCGCCGAGCACGCCCCCGAGTTCGCCGACCGCCTCACCGTGGTGCTCGCGGACGCCATGCGGGTTCTTCCCGGCGACCTGCCGCAGGAGCAGCCGACCGCGCTGGTCGCCAACCTCCCCTACAACGTCTCCGTTCCCGTGGTGCTGCATCTGCTGGAGACGCTGCCGTCTCTGCGCCGCATCCTGGTCATGGTCCAGTCCGAGGTCGCCGACCGGCTCGCCGCGACGCCGGGCTCCAAGATCTACGGCATTCCCTCGCTCAAGGCCGCCTGGTACGCCGACGTCCGCAGGGCCGGTCCCGTCGGGCGGACGGTCTTCTGGCCGGTTCCCAACGTGGACTCGGGCCTCGTGGCGATGACCCGCCGCGAGCCTCCCGTGACCGGAGCCTCCCGCAAGGAGGTCTTCGCGGTCATCGACGCCGCTTTCGCTCAGCGGCGCAAAACTCTGCGCGCCGCCCTGGCCTCCTGGGCGGGCACGGCCGCCGCCGCAGAGCAGGCGCTCCGCGCCGCGGGGATCGACCCCACGCAACGCGGTGAACAGCTCTCCATCGAAGATTTTGCACGAATCGCCGAAAAGCGCATATGAGCGGATTTGTCGGGGAGTCTGCGAGGGCAGAGCCGGGGACCCCGTTACGATCGGGGACCGTGACAAGTGAGCGAGCGCAGATGAGGGACACATGAACTCCGTGACCGTCCGTGTGCCCGCCAAGGTCAACCTGCAGTTGGCGGTCGGGCCGCTGCGTGACGACGGCTTCCACGACCTGGTCAACGTCTTCCACGCGGTGTCGATCTTCGACGAGGTGACGGCCGTCGCCGAGACCGGGATGCGGGTCCGGGTCGAGGGCGATTCGGCGGACCAGGTCCCGGAAGACGACGACAACCTCGCCATCCAGGCCGCCCTCGCGTTGGCCAGGCACGCGGGCAGGTCCTACGGCGTCAGCCTCGTCATCCGCAAGTCGATCCCGGTCGCGGGGGGCATGGCGGGCGGCAGCGCCGACGCCGCCGCCGCGCTGGTCGCCTGCAACGAGCTGTGGGGCCTCGGCCTGCCGATCGAGGACCTGCTGGAGATCGCCGCCGACCTCGGGAGCGACGTCCCGTTCGCGCTGCTCGGCGGTACGGCCGTCGGCACCGGCAGAGGGGAGCAGCTGACTCCCCTCAAGGTGGGTGGCACGTTCCACTGGGTGTTCGCGCTGGCGGACGGCGGACTGTCGACGGCGAAGGTCTACGCCGAGTGCGACCGTATGCGTGAGGCGACCGGGGAGAAGGTCGCCTGGCCCAGGGCGTCCGACCCGCTGCTGGCCGCGCTCCGCGAGGGGGACGCCAAGGCTCTCGGCACGGAGCTGGCCAACGACCTGCAGCCCGCGGCCGTGATGCTCCGCCGCTCCCTCGCCGGAACCCTCGACGCGGGGCGCGAGCACGGCGCCCTCGGCGCGCTCGTCTCCGGCTCGGGTCCCACCTGCGCCTTCCTCGCCGGTTCCGAAGACCACGCCACCGAGCTGGCCGTCTCGCTCAGGGCGGCGGGCGTCGCCCGTGACGTCATCACCGCCCACGGTCCCGTTCCCGGTCCGACGGTCGTGTAGGCCGGGACCGGATACGCTTGTGTCGCGATGAATCTGGTCAATCTTGAGTCGGTCTCCCACTCCTACGGTCCCAAGCCGCTGCTCAGCGACGTCTCCCTCGGCATCGAGGCGGGTGACCGCATCGGCGTGGTCGGCCGCAACGGCGGTGGCAAGACCACGCTCATCTCGGTGATCGCCGGAAACCTCAAGCCGAACACCGGGCGGGTCACCCACAACCGGGGCCTCCACGTGGGTTCGCTGTCCCAGGGGGACGACCTCGACCCGGCGCGTTCCGTGCGGGACATCGTCCTCGGCGGCAGGCCCGAGCACGAGTGGGCGCGAGACGCGGGCGTCCGCGAGATCCTGGCGAGCCTGCTCGGCGACATCGACCTGACCGCGCTCGCCGGGAGCCTGTCCGGCGGTGAGCGGCGCCGTACGGCGCTGGCCAAGCTGCTCATCGACGAGCACGATCTGATCATTCTGGACGAGCCGACCAACCACCTGGACATCGAGGCCATCGACTGGCTGGCCAGGCACCTGTCGGGGCGCAGGACGGCGCTGCTGGTCGTGACCCATGACCGGTGGTTCCTGGACGCGGTCTCGACCAGGACCTGGGAGGTCGTCGACGGCGCCGTCGAGCGCTACGAGGGGGGATACGCCGCCTACGTGCTGGCCAAGGCCGAGCGCGCCCGGGTGGCCGCCGCCTCGGAGGCCCGCCGCCAGAATCTGATGCGTAAGGAGATCGCCTGGCTGCGCCGGGGCCCGCCCGCGCGCACCTCGAAGCCCAAGTTCCGCATCGAGGCGGCTCAGGCGCTGATCGCGGACGAGCCCCCGGCCAGGGAGACCGTCGAGCTGGTCAAGTTCGCCGCCGCCAGGCTCGGCCGTACGGTCTACGACCTCGAGGACGTCACCCTGCACGCGGGCGGTCCCGGGCAGGGGCCGCTGGTCCTTGACCGCTCGACCTGGCAGTTCGGCCCCGGTGACCGGGTCGGCCTGATCGGGGTCAACGGTTCCGGCAAGTCCTCGCTGCTGCGCCTGCTCGCCGACACGGTGCGGCCCGACTCGGGCAGGGTCGTGCGGGGCAAGACGGTCCGCCTCGCCCACCTGTCGCAGGAGCTGGCCGAGCTCGACCCGACGCGCCGGGTGCTGGAGACCGTCGAGGAGATCCGCAAGTTCATCCAGGTCGGCAAGAAGGAGTGGACCGCCTCCCAGCTGCTCGAACGCCTCGGCTTCAAGGGCGAGGCACAGTGGAAGGTGGTCGGCGACCTGTCGGGCGGCGAGCGCCGCCGCCTGCAGCTGCTGCGCCTGCTGATGGACGACCCCAACGTGCTGATGCTCGACGAGCCGACCAACGACCTCGACATCGAGACGCTGAACGAGCTGGAGGACCTGCTCGACGGCTGGCCCGGCACGCTGATCGTGGTCAGCCACGACCGCTACTTCCTCGAGCGGGTCTCCGACAGGACCGTGGCCCTGCTGGGCGACGGCAAACTGTCGATGCTCCCCGGCGGCGTCGACGAGTACCTGGAACGGCGCGCTTCGGGCGGGGCGCTGTCCGCCAGAGCCGCCTTCGGTACCGCTTCGGCCGCTCCCACGACTTCTGGCGGAGGTGCCGCGGCGGTGCCGTCGGCCGAGCCCGGCCTGTCCGCCAAGGAGGAGCGCGAGCTGCGCAAGGAGCTCTCCCGGCTCGAGCGCCAGCTCGACAAGCTGGGCGCCCGCGAGGCGAAGCTGCACGCCTCCATGGCGGACGCCGCGGCCGACTACGGCCGTCTGGCCTCCCTCGACGCCGAGCTCAAGGACATCGTCGCGGAGAAGGAGACCGTCGAGACCGAGTGGCTTGAGCTGGCCGACCGCCTCGGTGAGTGAGCACCGTCGTCTCCGAGGCGGCCGGACACCGCTTCCGAGACGGGCGGGCATCTTTTTCCGGAGCGAGTGGACATCGTCGCGCCGATCGGTTTATCCCCTTCAGCGGGGGCAGAGGGGTCAGTGCGCTCCGGTGTCGGTCGCGTCAAAAGGGACGAGTAGCGTGCGCAGCAGGTCCGAAAGGGCCTGCTGTTCATGCTTTCCGAGACCGGCCAGCAACTCGCGTTCGCGGCGGAGCAGATCGGCGAACGCGCCGTCGACCCGCACCCGCCCCGCTTCCGTCAGGGAGACCAGCACCCCGCGCCTGTCCTCGGGGTCGGGGCGGCGCCGTACCAGCCCGGCGGCGGCAAGTCTGTCGATTCGGTTGGTCATGGTCCCCGACGTCACCAGGGTCGCTCTCAGCAGGGCTCCCGGGCTCAGCTCGTACGGCTCGCCCGACCGGCGTAGCGCGGTGAGGACGTCGAACTCCCAGGTCTCCAGGTCATGCTCGGCGAAGGCCGCCCGGCGGGCACGGTCCAAATGGCGGGCGAGCCGGGAGACCCGGCTCAGCACCTGGAGCGGTTCGACGTCGAGGTCGGGCCGTTCCAGGTGCCAGGCGGCGACCAGCCGGTCCACCTCGTCGATAGGCTGTCCGGCATCGCGGCCCGCGTGGTGCAGGGTCATGTGACGAGTCTATCTGTCTTGACGTCGAGATAATTGTGTCGCTTTGTCGGGCTGTGTTGTTTGCCCGGAGGCTCGGCTGCCCTTCGAGTCGGTGTCTTCCCTCGTCGTTCAGTCGCTCCCGCACTCCTCAGTCCAGCCACCCTCGGCACCCGAGCGAGTCCAGGCATCGACGGTGGCTGGGTGACCACAGACGTTGATGGCGTCCGAGTGGGTACAGACACCGACGATATCTGAGGGAGTTTGGGCAACCACGCGGCCTCGCTGGGCGACATAATCTCGCGAAAAGCGATCTCGTGGGAGTGGGCGATGTCAGGAGACATGTGGGATCCGGCGATCTACGGCCGGTATGCCGACGAGCGGTCGCGGCCTTTCTTCGATCTCGTCGCCAGGGTGGACGCGGAGCGTCCGCGCCGGGTGGTCGACGCGGGCTGTGGCACCGGTGATCTCACCGCCGAGCTGGCCAGGCGCTGGCCGAGGGCGGAGGTGCACGGCTTCGACTCCTCGCCCGCGATGATCGCCGGGGCTCCGGCGGGTGGCAGGCTGACCTTCTCCGTCGAGGACGTCGCGCGATGGTGTCCCAGGAGCCCGGTCGACGTGATCGTGTCGAACGCCGTCCTGCAGTGGGTGCCCGAGCATCGCGAGGTGCTGCGGCGCTGGGCCGGGACGCTCGCCACCGACGGCTGGCTCGCCTTCCAGGTTCCCGGCAACTTCGGCGCGCCCAGTCACGCGCTGGTCCGTGAGCTGTGCCGTACGAAGTGGCGTGACCGGCTCGCCGACCTGGTCAGGGAGGCGCCGGTCGGCGATCCCGCCGAGTATCACGACCTGCTGGCAGGGGCGGGCTGCCAGGTCGACGCCTGGGAGACCACCTACCTGCACGTGCTCACCGGCGAGGACACCGTGCTCCGGTGGGTCTCGGGCACCTCGCTGCGCCCCATGCTCGACCGGCTGACCCCCGAGGAGGCGGAGGACTTCCTCTGTGACTGCGCCGCCCTGCTGGACGAGGCCTATCCCCGCGGCCCCCACGGCACGCTGTTCCCCTTTCGGAGGATCTTCGTGGTGGCTCAAAAAGTGATCAGTAGATGAACGTGAAGTGAATGTGAGGTGTCGCGATAATGAAGGTGATGTTGCTGTTGGGTGGCTGGTTGCAGGTCAATCGTCCGGATTTTCTGGACGAATAACCGGTCATCAATAAATACTGCATGTACGTGGTAGATATCTGGGCAAATCAGGGGATGGCCTGTGGCTATAGAGATAGAGGACAAGTTCGACGTCCCGGCGGACTACGAGCTTCCGGAACTGGCCGACCTGCCGGGGTGCGCGGAGGCCGTCGGCCCCAAGACCCACCAGCTCGTCGCGCTCTACTTCGACACCCCTGACCTGAGGCTCGCGGCCAGGGGCATCACCCTGCGCCGGCGCAGGGGCGGGACCGATCCAGGCTGGCACCTCAAGCTCCCCAAGGCCAAGGGCGTCCGGCAGGAGATCGTCCACCCGCTCACCCGCAGTGCCCGGATCGTTCCCCAGGAGCTGGCGAGTCTCGTGCTCGCCTACACCAGGGGAGCCCCGCTCGCCCCCGTCGCCGAGCTCGACACCCGCCGTTCGGTGGTCCAGCTGGTCAGCGGCGCGGGCATCCGGCTGGTCGAGATCGCCGACGACCGGGTCAAGGGCACCGTGCTCGGTGACCAGCCGCACGTCGAGCGCTGGCGTGAGGTCGAGGCGGAGCTGATCGAGGGCGAGGAGAAGCTGCTCGGCAAGGTCGGCAAGCGCCTGGTGAAGGCGGGCGCGGCCCCCGCGGAGTCGGCCAGCAAGCTGTCCCGCCTGCTCAACACCGCCGTCTCCGTCCCCGAGATCGGGCTTGCCCCGACCAAGGCGGGGTCCGCGGGAGAGGTCGTCGTCGGCTACCTCGCCTCCCAGGTGGCCACGCTCCTCGCCCAGGACCCCCGGGTACGGCGCGCGGAGGAGGACGCCGTCCACCAGATGCGCGTCGCCTCGCGGCGGCTCCGCAGCGCGCTGAAGTCCTTCAAGACGATCGTCGAGGGAACCGAGGCCGTCCAGGAGGAGCTCAAGTGGCTGGCCGGGGTGCTCGGCGAGGCCCGTGACCTCGAGGTCATCCGGGAGCGGTTCGCCCACAGGCTCGACACCCTCGACCCCGTGCTGATCGTCGGCCCGGTCAGGACGCGCCTCAGCTCCGACCTGCTGGACGCCGAGCACGAGGCCTATGACCGGATCAGGGAGACACTCGGCGGGGAGCGTTACTTCGCCCTGCTCGACGCCCTGGACGACCTGGTTGCGACCCCCGTGCTCACCAAGGCCGCGAAGAAGCCCGCCGAAACCCTCGACGCCGTCGCCGCCAAGGGCTGGCGCCGGGTCACCAGGGCGTACGCCGCGGCCCAGGCCGTCGAGGGGGCCGATCGCGAGATCGCCATGCACGACGTGCGCAAGGCCGCGAAGCGGGCCCGGTACACCGCCGAGGTGCTCGGCATGGGCAAGCTGGCCAAGCGGGCGGAGGCCGTACAGGAGGTGCTGGGCACCCACCAGGACGGCGTCGTCGCCCAGGAACGGCTGGCGGCCGAGGCGGCGAACGCCCGCCTCGCCGGGGAGGACACCTTCACGTACGGCGTGCTGACCGGACTGGAGCGGGCGAGCGCGGAGCGGGCCTGGGACGAGTTCCCGGGGGTCTGGGCCGAGACCTCGACGGCGGTCGAGACGCTGTTGTGAGCCGTGCCCGGGTCAGGTGATGTAGCGGTCCACGCCGACGATCCTGCCGTCGGCGTGGTGCAGCACCGTGAACGCGCCCTTGCGCAGCTGCACGTCCCCGGGCCGGTCGATGATTCCGGCGATCAGCTCGGGCAGCACCTTGCCATGGCTGCACAGCACCGTGGGCCGCTCGGAGGCCAGCGCCTTCGAGACCAGCCGCAGCGCGGCCCTCGGGTCGTGGTAGGTCTCAGACAGCAGCCGTTCCTGGCGGATCTCCAGTCCCGTGCTCTCCGCGTACGGTTCGAGGGTCTGCACGCACCGCTTGCTCGTCGAGCTGATCAGCTCGACGGGGCGGTAGGCCGCCAGCGCGTCCGCGAGGACCTCGGCCTGCAGTCTGCCGACCTCGTCCAGCGGGCGCTCGTCGTCGTCGCCCTCCCACTCCTGGCGTGACCCCGCCATGCCGTGCCGGACCAGGACGAGCGGGGTGGTCGCCAGCGGCACCGCGGTGAGCGCGCGCAGCAGACCCGCGTCCCACTCGTAGGTGAGGCGGCGCCTGGCCTCCTTCAGCGGCAGCCAGACCACCTCGTCCACTTCCTCGACGTCGGTGTAGCGCTCCCCGGAGACCACCCTGGCCGCCCAGTAGTCGACGCGCTTGAGCCGCTTGCCCTTCAGGTAGTGGATCGGCGGCAGCGAGCGGCCGAGCATCGCGGTGATCCCGGTCTCCTCGGCGACCTCGCGCAGGGCTCCGGCGATGACGTGTTCGCCCGGCTTGAGCTTTCCCTTCGGGAAGGTCCAGTCGTCGTACTTCGGCCGGTGGACGAGTGCCACCTCTGGTGCCGTCTCCGTCCCCCGCCACACGACCGCCCCTGCGGCGCGGATCATGTCAGTCGGGTGGACGTCCAGCTCAGTCATCGATCGTCCTCCACCGCCGAGTGCTGATCAGATGGTTCTGCAGGTCCTCGCCGGGATGCCGGGCCCAGCTCCCGTCCGCGTTGAGCCACCAGGTGGAGGTCTGCTCCGACATCGCCCTGTCGAGGAGGGCGCTGAGGTAGACCCGCTGCTGCTGGCTGGTGACTTTGACCAGCGCCTCGACGCGGCGCTCCAGGTTGCGCCGCATCAGGTCGGCGCTGCCGATCCAGATCTCCGGCCTGCGGCCGTGGCCGAACTCGTAGATCCGGGAGTGCTCAAGGAAGCGGCCGAGCACGCTTCTGACCCGGATGTTCTCGGAGAGACCGGGGATCCCGGGGCGGAGCGTGCACACCCCGCGCACCCACAGGTCGACCGGGACACCCGCCTGGGAGGCCTGGTAGAGGGCGTCGATGACCAGCTCGTCGACCAGGGAGTTCGTCTTCATCCTGATGCTGGCGGGGCGGCCCGCCTCCTGGTGGGAGATCTCCCGCTCGATCCTGGCGACCAGCCCGCCGCGCAGCGAGTGCGGGGCGACCAGCAGCCGCCGGTAGGCCGAGTGGTTGGAGTATCCCGTCAGGTGGATGAACAGATCGGTGACGTCCTCGCCGACCAGCGGGTCGGCGGTGAGCAGGCCCAGGTCCTCGTAGTGCCTGGCGGTCTTCGGGTTGTAGTTGCCGGTGCCGATGTGGCAGTAGCTGCGCAGCTCGCCGGAGGGCTCCTGCCGTACGACGAGGGCGAGTTTGCAGTGCGTCTTCAGCCCGACGACCCCGTAGACCACGTGGCATCCGGCCCGCTCCAGCTTGCGCGCCCAGGTGATGTTGGCGTGCTCGTCGAACCTCGCCTTGATCTCCACGACCACGACGACCTGCTTGCCCGCCTCCGCCGCGTCGATCAGCGCGTCCACGATCGGGGAGTCGCCGCTGGTCCGGTAGAGCGTCTGCTTGATGGCCAACACGTTCGGGTCGGCCGCCGCCTGCTCGATGAAGCGCTGCACGCTCGTGGAGAACGAGTCGTACGGGTGGTGCAGCAGCACGTCCCGCTCACGGAGCACCGCGAAGATGTCGTCCTCGACGTGGACGACCTCGGCGGGGACGAACGGGCGGAAGCCGAGCTCGCCTCGGTCCAGATCGGCGATCGCGTGCAGCCCGGTCAGGTCAAGCGGGCCGGGCAGCCGGTAGATCTCGTGCTGGGCCACGCCGAGCTCGTCGACCAGCAGGTCGAGCACCTCGGGGGTGATGGTGTCCTCGACCTCGAGGCGCACCGGCGGCCCGAAGCGGCGCTTGAGCAGCTCCCGCTCCAGCGCCTGCATGAGGTTCTCCGTGACGTCCTCGTCCACGTCCAGGTCCTCGTTGCGGGTCACCCTGAAGACGTGGTGTTCCACGACCTCCATGCCCTTGAAGAGCTGGCCCAGGTGGGCGGCGATCACATCCTCGAGCGGGACGAAGCGGTCCTTCGACGCCGCGACGAACCGGGGGAGCTGGCTCGGCACCTTGACCCGCGCGAACACGGTGTTGCCGCTTGTGGGGTTGCGGACGGTAACGGCAAGGTTGAGCGAGAGACCTGAAATGTAGGGAAAAGGATGGGCGGGGTCGACCGCCAACGGCGTCAGGACGGGCCGAATCCGCTCCCGGAACAGCTTGCGCATCTCGGTGCGCTCGTCGCGGCCGAGGTCGTCCCAGCGCACGATCTCGATGCCCTCGGAGGCGAGCTCCGGGCGCAGCTTCTCGTGGAAGCAGATGGAGTGCCGCTGCGCGAGGCCGTCAGCGATCGCGGCGATCCTGGCCAGCTCCTCGCGGGGCTTCAGTCCGCTCTTGGTGCGAAGCAGCAGGCCGGTGGCCATCCGCCGCTTGAGGCCTGCCACCCGCACCCGGAAGAACTCGTCCAGGTTGCTGGCGAAGATCGCCAGGAACCTGACCCGCTCCAGCAACGGCAGGGAGGGATCTTCGGCAAGCTCCAGAACCCGCTGGTTGAACTGTAACCAGCTCTCCTCACGGTTGAGGAAGCGTTCTTGTGGAAGGGGCAATCCTTCGGAGGTGGGATGCGCGGATTCGGCGGACATATGACCAGAATGCCCGCTTTGATTGAACGGAACGTTAATTTAGGATCAACGGCTGCTGTTGCTTACTCGCTAGGTTCAAGTTTTCCTCGATCCTCGGCGGCGCTCCCGGCCGGTGTGGTCTGCCTCGTGGCCTCCCTGCCGCCCGTTCTGGCCTCCCTGGCGCGGAGTTTCTCCTGCTCCTTCAGCTCGCGCTCGTGGATCTTCTCCTGCTCCTTGAGTAACCGCTCCCGCTCGCGTTGCTCCCGCTCCCGCGCCTTCTCCTGGTCGCGTAGCTCCCGCAGCCGTGCCTTCTCCTGGTCTCGCGCGAGCTTCTCCGCGTCACGCTGCTCGCGCTCGCGGATCTTCTCCTGCTCCTTCAGCTCCCGTTCACGCGCCTTCTCCTGGTCGCGCAGCGCCCTGGCGGTCGGGGGTGAGGGAGAGGACTGCGCCTGGACCGGGGAGGGCGCGGGGGGCTGCGGCTGCCGCTGCTCCACAGTGTGGGAGGAGGTCAGACGGGGGTTCGGGGCCAGACCGGTCAGGCCGTTCCACGCCAGGTTGACCAGATGCGCGGCCACCTCCTCGCGCGAGGGCCTGCGCACGTCCAGCCACCACTGGCCGGTCAACGCCACCATGCCGACCAGCATCTGCGCGTACATGGGCGCCAGCTTCGGGTCGTAGCCCCGCTCAGCGAACTGGTCGACCATTACGTCCTCGACCTGGCTGGCGATGTCGTTGATCAGGCTGGCGAACGTGCCCGTCCCCGAGGCCGCGTGGGAGTCGCGGACCAGGATGCGGAAGCCCTCGCTGTTCTCCTCGACGTAGGCCAGCAGCGCCAGCGCTGCCCGCTCCAGCTTGATCAGCGCGTGAGAGGCGGACAGCGCCTCCGTCACCATGCCGAGCAGTTTCTGCATCTCGCGGTCGACGACGACCGCGTAGACGCCCTCCTTGCCGCCGAAGTGCTCGTAGACCACCGGTTTCGAGACGTTGGCAGTCGCCGCGATCTCCTCGACCGAGGTGCCGTCGAACCCTTTCTCCGCGAACAGGGTCCGGCTGATCTGGATCAGCTGCTCCCGGCGTTCCTTGCCTGACATGCGTCGTCGAGGTTCGCTCACGTCTCTAATAATGGCGCTCCCCGGTCGCGAAAGGGGAACCGCGCTGTTGACCGCCTTGGCGACCGCCTCGGCACGGGAGGGCCGGCCGACGGCGTTGCCTGAGGTGCCGGGGGGTGTCGCGACGATCTGGGCCGCCGAGGCGGCCCCCGGGGAACTGTCAGGCGGCAATGCGCTTCGCCGCCAGGCGCTCAGGCGTCGGCCAGCGGACGTCGTGGGCCCAGCCCGCCTTCTCGAACCAGCGGATGACGCCCGCGCTGAGGTCGATCTGGCCCTTGAGCGCGCCGTGCCTGGCACACGTCGGGTCGGAGTGGTGCAGGTTGTGCCAGGACTCGCCGAACGACGGGATGGCCAGCCACCACACGTTGCGCGACTTGTCGCGCGACTCGAAGACCTCCTCGCCGAAGACGTGGCAGATGGAGTTGATCGACCAGGTCACGTGGTGCAGCAGCCCGATCCTGACCAGCGTGCCCCAGAAGAAGCCGGTGGCCACGCCCCACCACGACCAGGTCAGCAGGCCGCCCAGCACCGCGGGCAGCACCATCGAGGTGATCGCCATCACGGGGAAGAACTTGTGCAGCTTGATGATGTCAGGGTCCTTGACGAGGTCGGGGGCGTACTTCTCCCGGTTCGCCCTGTCCGTCTCGAAGAGCCAGCCCATGTGCGCCCAGAGCAGACCCTTGGTCAGCGGGAGGAAACCGCTGCCGAACCGCCACGGCGAGTGCGGGTCGCCCTCCTTGTCGGAGAACTTGTGGTGCTTGCGATGGGTCGCGACCCAGTCAAGCACCGACATCTCCAGCGAGAGGCTGCCCGCGATGCCCAGCGCGATCTTCAGCGGGCGCTTGGCCTTGAAGGAGCCGTGGGTGAAGTGGCGGTGCAGGCCGACGGTCACGCCCAGCCCGGAGACCATGTAGAACACGAAGGCGATCGCGATGTCGGCCCAGCCGAGCCCCCAGCCCCAGGCGAACGGGACGGCGGCGATCAGCGCGATCAGCGGGGCGGCCACGACCACTCCGAAGGTGATGAGCTCGGGCGTGGTCTTCGGCTCGGGGTCTACGTCTGGTTTCGGGCCTTGAGCAGCGCGTTCTTCGATGACGGTCATGCACTACCTCACGGGAGCTCGGGAAGGAGGTGGGCTTTTGTCTGGCTACGCAACCGTAACCTACGCCATCGTAAGTTAGGAATCCCTAAGTGCCTAATGTGGGGAAGCTGACTCTTGGCGGCCGGTCCCCTGGGGGGTTAATGACTTGTGTACCACCCGCCCGACCTGCTATGCGACATCTTCGGTGCGGCGCGCCCGTGGTCGTGTCCCCGATCGGGTCGTCCCCGTGTCCGATGAGGTCTCCAAACGAGGCGCGTTTGATATCAAGGGGTCGGTATCGTAGGGGAGCCGGGCGTTCGGGTTGGACCCGAGTCGCCGGGCTGATCCGGCATTGGGTAATTGGCAGCCCGCAAGGTTTTGGTCCTTGTTGTCCAGGTTCGAGTCCTGGTGCCGGAGCTGTCTGTTATGTCCGGTTTGGCAACTCGGCTGGTCGGCTGGGTGGATTAGCAGACGGGAAGGTATCCTCACGTTGTCGAGTGGATGACGGGACGGTTCCCAGGCGGTAGCCATACGTCATCCCGCTTCGTCATGTCTCAGCCGCGACGCCGAGGGAGCCTCGTCCGTGAGTGTGCCGCGCCCGGCCGCCGTCATCGTCCTCGCCGCAGGTGAGGGCACCCGGATGAAATCGAAAACGCCCAAGATCCTGCACGAGCTGTGCGGCCGCACCCTGGTCGACCACATGCTCACAGCCGCCCGAGGTCTCGAACCCGGGCGGCTCATTGTTGTCATCGGCCATGAGCGAGATCGGGTCGAGGCCCACCTGTCGGGAAGCAGCCCCGACGCGCTGGCCGTCGTACAGGCCGAGCAGAAAGGAACCGGTCACGCGGTCAGGGTCGTGCTGGAGGCGGTCGGCACGATCGAGGGCACCGTCCTGGTGACGTACGGCGACACCCCGCTGCTGCGCACCGAGACCCTCGCCGCGCTCCTGGAGCGGCACCGCGCCGACGGCAACGCCGTCACCGTCCTGACCGCCGAGGTTCCCGACCCGTACGGCTACGGCCGGATCGTGCGCGACACCACTGGAGCGGTCCTGCAGATCGTCGAGGAGAAGGACGCGAGCCCCCAGCAGCGGGCGATCAGGGAGATGAACTCCGGCGTCTACGCCTTCGACGGGGCGCTGCTGGCCGACGCGGTCAAGCGGGTCTCCACCTCCAACGCCCAGGGTGAGGAATACCTCACCGACGTCCTGTCCATCCTGCGGGAGGACGGCCACCGGGTCGGCGCGCACGTCGCCGCCGACCACGTCGAGGTCGAGGGCGTCAACGACAGGGTGCAGCTCGCCTTCGCCCGCAAGGTGCTCAACTCCCGGCTGCTCGAGGCCCACATGCGCGCGGGGGTCACCGTGATCGACCCCGCCAGCACCTGGGTCGACGTGGACGTGATCCTGGAGCCGGACGCGGTCATCCATCCTGGCACCCAGCTGCACGGCCGTACGGCGGTCGCGGAGGGGGCCGAGGTCGGCCCGGCCTCGACGCTGACCGACACGGTCGTCGGTGAGCGGGCGGTGGTCCGCAACGCGGTCTGTGTCGAGGCGGAGATCGGCCCGGAGGCGATGGTCGGGCCGTACGCCTACCTGCGCCCGGGCACCGTGCTCGCCCGCAAGGCCAAGGCGGGAACCTACGTCGAGATGAAGAACGCGAAGGTCGGTGAGGGCGCGAAGGTGCCGCACCTCACCTACGCCGGGGACGCGGTCATCGGCGCGGGGGCGAACATCGGCGCCTCAACGATCTTCGTCAACTACGACGGGGTCAACAAGCACCAGACGACGGTCGGCGAGCACGCCTTCGTCGGGTGCGACACCATGCTCGTCGCGCCGGTGAACATCGGCGACGGCGCTTACACTGCCGCGGGCTCGGTCATCGCCGGAGACGTCCCCCCAGGGGCGATCGGGGTGGCCCGCGGGCGGCAGCGCAACATTGAAGGGTGGGTCGCGCGCAAGCGCGCGGGCACCAAGTCGGCCGACGCCGCGCTGCGCGCCGCCGAGGCCGAAAATCAGCAGGGGAGCAAGACGTGAGCGAGCGAAGCAAGCGGGCCATCAGGCGTAGCGGCGTCGCTAATGCAACGACGGGCCGTCGCAGCGGGAGGACGGCATGAGCAGCGGTATCAAGCAGACCGGCCAGAAGAACCTGATGTTCTTCTCCGGGCGTGCGTACCCGGAGCTGGCCGAGGAGGTGGCCAGTCACCTCGGTGTCGAGACGACACCGACCGCGTTGCGCGACTTCGCCAACGGTGAGATCTACGCCCGCTACCTGGAGTCGGTCCGGGGATGCGACGCGTTCGTGATCCAGAGTCACACCGGTCCCATCAACAAGTGGATCATGGAGCAGTTGATCATGGTGGACGCGCTCAAGCGTGCCTCCGCCAAGCGGATCACCGTGATAATGCCGTTCTTCGGGTACGCCCGTCAGGACAAGAAGGGCAGGGGCCGCGAGCCCATCACCGCCCGCCTGATGGCCGACCTGTTCAAGACCGCGGGAGCCGACCGGCTGATGTCGATCGACCTGCACACCTCCCAGATCCAGGGCTTCTTCGACGGCCCGGTGGACCACCTGTTCGCCATGCCCGTCCTGGTCAACTACCTCAAGGACAAGCTCGACCTGGAGACGACCACCATCGTCTCGCCCGACACGGGCCGGGTACGCCTGTCCGAGCGGTGGGCCGACACGCTGGGCACCCCGATGGCCTTCATCCACAAGCGCCGCGACCTCGACGTAGCCAACCAGGTGAAGGTGAACGAGGTCGTCGGCAAGGTGCGGGGCCGTACCTGCGTGCTGATCGACGACATGATCGACACCGCGGGCACGATCTGCAAGGCGGCCGACGCGCTCTATGAGCAGGGCGCGACCAACGTGCTCGTCGCCGCGACGCACGCGGTGTTCTCCGACCCCGCGGTCGACCGGCTGAAGAACTCCAAGATCTCCGAAGTGATCGTCACCAACACGCTGCCGCTCGCGGAGGACAAGAGGTTCGACAAGCTCACCGTGCTGTCGATCGCTCCGCTGATCGCCCGCGCGATCACCGAGGTGTTCAGCGACGGCTCGGTGACCAGCCTCTTCGAGGGCGACAGCTGATCCGAGGCCCGCACGGCTTCGGGGCGACAGCTGATCCGAGGCCGCACGGCGACATCCGGCCCGGTGACCGTCACGGCTCACCGGGCCGCTCGCCGTACCGGCGCGGGCTCCTCGCCGCGCAGGGCCGCGCGGGTCGCCACGCGCGATAGGCTGTACAGGTTCTGTGCGCTCGTAACGCCTTCCGCTAGGGCGGGTGAGGGAGAGCGCCCCTTTTCATAAGATCCCTAGGAGATCCGCCGTGTCCGAAGTAGTCATCAACGCCGAGTCCCGCACCGACTTCGGCAAGGGTGCCGCCCGCAAGATCCGCCGCGAGCACAAGGTGCCCGTCGTCCTCTACGGTCACGGCACGGAGCCCCAGCACCTGTCCCTTCCGGGGCACGAGCTGCTGCTCGCGCTGCGTACGCCGAACGTCCTGATCCGCCTCCAGGGCGCGGTCACCGAGCTGGCGCTGCCCAAGGGCGTCCAGCGTGACCCGCTCAAGGGCTTCCTCGAGCACGTCGACCTCCTGCTGGTCAAGCGTGGCGAGAAGGTCACCGTCGACATCCCCGTCACCGTGACCGGTGAGGTCGCGGACGGCATCCTCGACCAGCAGCTCGTCTCCGTCTCGGTCGAGGCCGAGGCCACGCACATCCCGACGGGCGTCGAGGTGGACATCGAGGGCCTGGAGGTCGGTGCCCAGATCACCGCGGGCGACCTGAAGCTGCCCAAGGGCACGACCCTGGTCGCCGACCCCGAGACGCTGGTCCTCCACGTCACCGCCGCCCCGACCGCCGAGCCGGAGGCTGCCGAGGGCGAGCAGGCCGCCGAGGGCGAGGCCGCCCCGGCCGAGTCCGCAGAGGCCGCCGAGTAGTTCTCTCTGCTACACCTTGTCAGGGCAGTCCGTCTCCGGGCTGCCCTGACGCGCGTGTGGGAGCCGAAACGCACACGAGAAGGGATGCCGACCGTGGACCGCTGGTTGGTCGTTGGCCTGGGGAATCCCGGTCCGGAGTACGCCGGGAACCGGCACAACGCGGGTTTCATGGTGCTCGACGAGCTCGCCGCGCGGGCCGGTGGCCGGTTCAAGGCGCACAGGTCGCGGGCCGAGGTGCTGGAGGGCCGCCTGGCCGGCGCCCCCGCCGTGCTGGCCAAGCCATTGTCCTTCATGAACCTCTCCGGCGGCCCGGTGAAGGCCCTGGCCGACTTCTACAAGGTGGACCCGGCGAGAGTGATCGTCGTCCACGACGAGCTGGACATCCCGTACGGCGCGCTCAGGGCCAAGCTCGGCGGCGGTGACAACGGCCACAACGGGCTGAAGTCGATCACCAAGTCCCTGGCGACGAAGGACTACCTGCGGGTGCGGTTCGGGATCGGCCGCCCGCCGGGCCGGATGGACGCCGCCTCCTTCGTGCTGCGCGACTTCGCGACCGCGGAGCGCAAGGACCTGCCGTTCCTGGTCGACAGGGCGGCGGACGTGGTCGAGTCGCTGATCCGGGCGGGCCTCGAGGCGACCCAGAACGCCTTCCACGCGGGCGACCTGAACATCTCCGGCCCCCCCAGATAGGGAACCCGCCTCAGCGCAACATGAGGTTTTGCAGGAGTTCCGCCTGCTCGATCGCGTCGTCGAGGGCGTTGTGGGTGTGCGGCCGTGAGGAGCGCAGGTGCTTGGGCATCTGCCGCTTGGTCGCCCAGCCGATGGGCACGCCCGCCTTGGCGGCGTAGAACGTCTTCATGTCCAGGCAGCGGGAGTGCCCGAACGGTGAGACCCCGGCGAAACGCATGAAGTACCAGTACATCCACATCCAGTCGTAGGAGAGCGGATAGGCGGCGAGCACCGGGGTGCTGGTGCCGCACACCTCGCTGATCCACCCGGTCGCGGCCTTCATCGCCTCGGCGGGGTCCGTGCCCTCGCGGATCAGCCTCTCCCGGTCGAGCCCGCTGACGGCGAGCGCCTCGGGGACGTGGTCGTCGCTGATGGGCCGCAACTCAGCGTAGAAGGTGTGCGTCTGCGGATCGACCGGCTCGAAGTCCCTGCCGGTCATCCTCCCCGCCACGGTCATGCCGAAGCTGGACATCGAGTAGGGGCCGGGAATCGGGCCATCGGCCTCAATGTCCACGGAGATATACGTTTCGGTTTTCAAACCTCGGGCCCCTGTTCTTCCCGCTAGCATTCGATCACTGTCCGTTGGTGAATGGTTACGCAGGGGGAGCGTGTGCGCGACGTGACCGTCGTCCAGGCGACGCCGAGGGCCGTGCAGACGATCCGTCCGAGTGTGCCGGGCTGGGTCCGTCGATACAGGGCGCGGGCCGTCGCCGCCGACATCGGTTCCGCCTCCTTCGCCGGGGCGCTCGCCCTGTTCGTTCGCTTCGGCGAGGTTACTCCCTACGTGACCCCCTACGTGGTGTTGAGCGCCGCGCTTCCCGTCGTGTGGGTCTGCGCGATCAGGGTCAACCGCGCCCACGAGCCCCGCCTGATCGGGCTCGGCGCCGAGGAGTTCCAGCGGATCCTCCAATGCGGGTTCACCCTCACCGCGGCCCTGGCCATCGGTGCCTACGTGACCAAGACCGACGTGGCCAGGGGCTATGTTGTGCTGGCCCTCCCGCTGACGACGCTGGTCACCCTCCTCGCGAGGTACGGCCTGCGACGCTCCCTGCACCGCAGGCGGGCTCGGGGCGCCTGCATGCGCAGGGTCGTGGCGGTCGGCCATCGTGCCGCGGTCGCCGACCTGGTCCGCCGGTTCCGCAGGGAGCGTTACCACGGCATGGAGGTCGTCGGCGTCTGCATGCCGTACGACGGTATGGGCGACGTGGAGGGCGTCCCCATTCTGGGGGGCATGTCCGACGTCCCACTCGTGATCGCCCAGGTCTCCGCCGACACCGTCGCGGTGCTCGCCTGCCCCGAGATGGACGGCGTCGCGCTGCGGCGCCTCGCCTGGCGTCTCGAGCGGACCGAGACCGACCTGGTCGTCGCCCCGGCCCTGATGGAGGTGGCCGGGCCCCGGATCACGATCCGCCCCGCCGCCGGGCTTCCGCTGCTGCATGTCGACCATCCCGAGCTCACGGGGCCGCGCCAGCTGGCCAAGAACCTCTTCGACCGGGTCTGCGCCGGTCTGCTGCTCGTCGCGCTGCTGCCGCTGTTCGTCGTGCTGCTGACGGCCGTGCGCGCTTCGAGTCCGGGCCCCGCGTTCTTCCGTCAGCGGCGGGTCGGCAGGGACGGCGCCGAGTTCACGATCTACAAGTTCCGGACGATGACCATGGACGCCGAGCGGCGGCGGATCGACCTGGCGGGCGACGGGCAAAGCGTGCTATTCAAGATCCGGAACGATCCGCGCGTCACCCCGCTGGGCGCCAGGCTGCGCCGCCACTCGCTGGACGAGCTGCCGCAGCTGATCAATGTGGTGCTCGGCCAGATGTCGCTGGTCGGTCCAAGGCCGCCGCTGCCGGAGGAGGTCGCCCGCTACGGAGACGACGTCCGGCGCAGGCTGCTGGTGAAGCCGGGAATGACCGGCCTTTGGCAAGTGAGTGGGCGGTCTGACCTCTCTTGGGAGGAATCTGTACGGTTGGACCTGCGTTATGTGGAGAACTGGTCCCTCACCCTGGACCTGCAGATCCTGTGGAAGACCTGGTCGGCTGTCGCGCGAGGGGCTGGAGCATACTGATGACGATTCGCGACGACCACGTTCTCGCTGCGGATTTGGCGACGGAGGCGGGCGAGAGACTGCTCGCCCTGCGCGAGAAGACGGGGTTCGCCGACCCGTCGGCGCTCCGTGCCGAAGGCGATTCCGCCTCCCACCTGTTCCTGATGGAGGCCCTGACGGCCTCGCGTTCAGGTGACAGTGTGCTGTCCGAAGAGGCGACCCAGGACGAGCGTCTCGACCCCCGTCGCCTGACGGCGGAGCGCGTCTGGATCGTCGACCCGCTCGACGGCACCCGCGAGTTCGCCGAGGAGGGGCGGGACGACTGGGCGGTCCACGTGGCCCTCTGGGAGCGCGGCACGCTGACCGCGGGAGCGGTGGCGCTGCCCGCCCAGGGCAGGACGTTGTCGACCCTCGAACCACCCGCGCTGCCCGAGCTCAGAGCGGACGCCAGGCCGCGGATCGCGGTCAGCAGGACCAGGCCGCCGGAGTTCGTCGTCGAGCTGGCCCGTCTCGCCGGGGCGGACCTGGTGCCGATCGGCTCCGCGGGCGCCAAGATCTCCGCCGTCCTCACCGGGCAGGTCGAGGCGTACGTGCATGCGGGCGGACAGTACGAATGGGACTCCGCAGCCCCGGTCGCCGTCGCGCTCGCCAGCGGAGCCCATGCCAGCCGGATCGACGGCTCCGCCCTGACCTACAACCAGGGTGACCCATCGCTGCCGGATATCCTTGTTTCCCTACCGGGACTGGCGCCGATCTTGCTCGCCGGAATCCGGGATCTCCACCGATAATCCCCGCTAGGAGAGTCAGATGCTTCAGCGCGACTACACCACGTCGCAGCTCGATGTCCTCGAGGCAGAGGCCATTCACATCATGCGTGAGGTCGCGGCCGAGTTCGAGCGTCCCTGTCTGCTCTTCTCCGGTGGGAAAGACTCCATCGTCATGCTCCGCATCGCGGAGAAGGCGTTCTGGCCCGCGCCGATCCCGTTCCCGCTGATGCACGTCGACACCGGGCACAACTTCGCCGAGGTCATCGAGTTCCGCGACCGCAGGGCGGCGGAGCTCGGCGCGCGCCTCGTCGTGGCGAGCGTGCAGGACTCCATCGACGCGGGGCGCGTGGTCGAGGAGACCGGTCGCAGGGCCTCCCGCAACCGGCTGCAGACCACCACGCTGCTCGACGCGATCGAGGACAACGAGTACGACGCCGTGTTCGGCGGCGCCCGCCGAGACGAGGAGAAGGCCCGCGCCAAGGAGCGGGTCTTCTCCTTCCGCGACGACTTCGGCCAGTGGGACCCGAAGAACCAGCGCCCCGAGCTGTGGAACCTCTACAACTCGCGGATCCGCAAGGGCGAGCACATCCGGGTCTTCCCGCTGTCCAACTGGACCGAGCTCGACATCTGGGACTACATCCGGCGTGAGGACATCGAGATCCCGTCGATCTACTACGCTCACACGCGCAAGGTGTTCGAGCGTGACGGCATGCTGCTGGCCGACAGCGAGTTCATCACCCGCGACGACGACGAGCAGCTCGTCGAGATGACGGTCCGCTACCGCACGGTCGGCGACGTGACCTGCACGGGCGCCGTCCAGTCAACCGCCGTTACGGTCGAGGAGATCATCGACGAGATCGCCGTGACCCGGCTCACCGAGCGCGGCGCGACCCGCGCCGACGACCGGGCCTCGGAGGCGTCGATGGAGGACCGCAAGCGGGAGGGATACTTCTAGTGCGTGACGTCCTGTCGCACCGGCCCGCCCCCTCGCAGGAGGGGACACGCGTGATCCGGGGGGCGCTTCCCACGGGCCGCGCCCTGTCGCGCCGGCCGTTCCCGCCGGTTCCCACGTTCCCCGCGGCTTCGGCGCAGGAGCGCCCGCGTGTGCTCCGCGGCCCCCTCCCGGCACAGCCTTCCCGCGAAAGCCGTACGACCTCTGGAGAGCAGTTCTGATGGACATCCTTCGCTTTGCCACGGCGGGAAGCGTCGACGACGGAAAGTCGACCCTCATCGGGCGTCTGCTCTTCGACTCGAAGGCGATCTTCGAAGACCAGCTCGAGGCCGTCGAGCGCACCTCCCGGGACCGCGGCACCGAGTACACCGACCTGTCGCTGCTCACCGACGGCCTGCGGGCCGAGCGGGAGCAGGGCATCACCATCGACGTGGCCTACCGCTACTTCGCCACGCCCAAGCGCAAGTTCATCATCGCCGACACCCCCGGGCACATCCAGTACACCCGCAACATGGTCACCGGCGCCTCGACCGCCGACCTGGCGATCGTCCTGATCGACGCGCGCAAGGGCGTGCTCGAGCAGTCGCGGCGGCACGCGTTCCTGACCACACTGCTGCGGGTGCCGCACCTGGTGCTGGCGGTCAACAAGATGGACCTGGTCGACTACTCCCAGGAGCGGTTCGAGGAGATCCGCGAGGAGTTCACCGCGTTCGCCTCCAAGCTGAACGCCCCCGACCTGACGTTCATCCCGATCTCCGCGCTGCACGGCGACAACGTCGTGTCCCGCTCGGACAACATGCCCTGGTACAACGGCTCCTCGCTGCTGCACCACCTCGAGCACCTGCACATCGCCTCCGACCGCAACCTGGTCGACGTGCGTTTCCCCGTGCAGTACGTGATCAGGCCGCAGCGGGCGACCGACCACGCCTTCCACGACTACCGGGGCTACGCGGGCCAGGTCGCGGGCGGTGTGCTGAAGCCGGGTGACGAGGTCATGCACCTGCCCTCGGGGCTGACCACGCGCATCGCGTCGATCGACACCTTCGACGGCCCCGTCGAGGAGGCGTTCCCGCCGATGGCGGTGACCCTCCGCCTTGAGGACGACATCGACATCTCACGCGGTGACATGATCTGCCGTCCGAACAACCAGCCGCACGTCGCCCAGGAGTTGGAGGCGATGGTCTGCTGGATGACCGACGCGACCAAGCTGAGCCCGCGCACCAAGCTGACCATCAAGCAGACGACCCGTACGGCCCGCGCGCTGGTCCGCGACCTGCACTACCGGCTCGACGTCAACACCCTGCACCGCGACGAGTCGGCCCAGGCGCTCAGCCTGAACGAGATCGGGCGCGTCTCGCTGCGCGTCACCCAGCCCCTGTTCGTCGACGACTACGCGAGGAACCGCCTCACCGGCGGCTTCATCCTCGTGGACGAGGCGACCAACAACACCGTCGGCGCCGGGATGATCGTCGAGGCCCGTTAGGAGCCTTCCCGGGGGGCATCGGCGTCCCCCGGGTCGGCCATCTCGCTGACCCTGTTCGCCCGCCGACACCGGCTCGCCGCCGGACGAGCCTCACCCGGCCCCCTTCGCCGCCTGCCGTACGCGGGCGGGGAGGGGGCCGTCGTGTTGCGCGGCAGGAGGCCGCGACGGGCCCGCTTCGGGAGGGCGGGGCGGGGCCGGTACGGCGTTCGCAGGTAGATCCTTTGGTCGTTCCCCGACTCTCTGGTAACTCTCCGCGCTAGCCTCAGCACGTTCCGTATCCATCGGGTGAGGATTCGTGCCTGTGTCTGATAGTCCGTCCCCCGCCAGGGTTGTCTTCCTGGGAGGTCTCGGCCGTAGCGGCACCACGCTGCTCGAACGGCTTCTCGGCGAGGTCCCCGGCATCGCGCCGCTTGGCGAGGTCGCCCACCTCTGGGCCAGGGGCGTGCTCGCGGACGAGGACTGCGGGTGCGACGAGCCGTTCGGCACGTGCCCGTTCTGGCACAAGGTCGGTGAGCGCGCGTTCGGCGGCTGGTCGGAGGGACTCGCCAAGCGGGTCCTCGCACTCGGGCGGCGAGTCGACCGCACCCGGCGCATCCCCACCCTCGCGCAGCTCCTGGCCGACGGCAGGACCGGCACCCCGGTGTGGCCCTCGCCGAGAACCGCAGAACTGGGTGAGTACGTCGCCGCCCACCGTCGTCTGTACGACGCGGCGGCCGAGGTCGCCGACTGCCCGGTCGTGGTCGACTCGAGCAAGCATGCCTCCCTGGCCTTCTGCCTCGCCGCGGCCGGAGTCGACGTGCACGTCGTGCACGTCGTGCGCGACCCCCGAGCGGTCGCGTACTCCTGGCACAGGCGGGTCACGCGCCCCGAGGATGGGTCCCCGATGACCCGCTGGTCACCGGCCCGCACCTCGCTGCACTGGCTGGCCCAGAACCTCGGCATGGAGCTCCTGGCCCGCAGCGGCGTCCCCGTTACCAGGGTCCGCTACGAGGATCTCCTTGAGGCCCCCGCCGACACCCTCAGGCATCTGGTGGCCAGGATCGGCGTGCGTCCCCGCCTCGACTTCCTGGCCGACGGCGAGGCCAAGCTCTCCCGGGCTCACACAGCCTCGGGTAACCCCGTGCGCTTCACGGTCGGCCGGATCGGGCTGGTCCCCGACGACGCGTGGCGCACCGCGGTCCCGGCCGGGCACCGGCGCCTGGTCACCACGCTGACCTGGCCACTAATGATCAAGTACGGCTATCGCGGGAGGCTCGCGTGAGTCCATCGGTGGGTGTGGTCATCCCCACGAGAGGGCGTCGGCCAGAACACCTACGCGCCGCGACGCGCGCCGCGCTCGACCAGGACCACCCCGGCGCGGTCGAGGTCATCGTCGTCGCGGACGGCGCGGACACGGCCCTGGTCACCGACCAGGTCGCCGACCTCATCGCCGGCCTGCCCAGGACTGCAGGGGAGGCGCAGGCGCTTGCGCGCGGGGTCCGGGTGGTGGCCAACCGGCTCAGCCCCGGCCTGCCTGGAGCACGCAACACGGGCATCGCGGCGCTCGGCACCGAGCTGGTCGCCTTCTGCGACGACGACGACCAGTGGTCGCCCGGCAAGCTCGGCGCCCAGGTCGCCGCGTTGCGTGCGGAGCCCGGCGCGGAGTTCGCCAGCTGCGCCATCGAGGTCGAGTACGGCTCCCGCCGCCTCCCACGCCTCGCGGGGACCTCCTCGATCACCCGGGCCGACCTGCTGCGCTCGCGCATGGTGATGGTGCACTCCTCGACATTCCTGTTCAGGCGCGGCGCGTTCTGGGTAGACGAGAGCGCGCCGAACGGCCAGAACGAGGACTGGGACCTGGCACTGCGCGCGGCCGCTCGTCGTCCCATCGTGCACGTCGACCGCCCGCTGGTGCGCGTCCGCTGGGGCGGCTCGCTCTACGCGACCCGGTGGGCCGACCGGATCGCCGGGCTGGAATGGATGCTCGCCCGGCACCCCGATCTGGCCGTGGATCCGCGCGGCGCGGCGCGGGTCTACGGTCAGCTCGCCTTCCACCACGCGGCCCTTGGCCGGAGGGGGGAGGCGGGGCGCTGGGCGTGGCGGGCGTTCGCCGCACGGCGTGGCGAACCCCGCGCGCCCATCGCGCTCGCCGTCGCGGCGGGCCTGGTCTCGGCCCAGACGGTGCTCAGCACCCTGCACCATCGCGGACACGGCATCTGATGGCGACCAGAACGGCCGGGCAGACCCCCGGCGTCGCACCGGGGGCACCGCGCCCCGACAAGGCGACCCGCAGAAGGCTACGCCGCAGGGTTCGGGTCGCCGGTCTCGCCATCGACCCGATGACCGAGGGCGAGGTGGTCGATCACGTGGTCGCCGCGCTGAAGCGCGGTGAGGGCGGCCATCTGGTCACGCCGAACGTGGACATCGGCTGGGCCGCCGCCCGCGATCCCGAGGCGCGCGAGCTCATCGAGAGCGCCGACCTCGTGGTCGCCGACGGCATGCCGCTGGTGTGGGCGGCGAAACTGCTCGGCACACCGGTGCCAGGCAGAGTGACCGGCGCGGACCTCATCTGGTCCCTGTCGGAGGCCGCCGCCTTCTACCGTCACCCGGTCTACCTGCTGGGCGGCCCGCAGGGCGTGGCCAGGCAGGCGGCGAACCGGCTGATGGAGCGCCACCCCCGCCTGCTCGTCGCGGGCGCCGAAACCCCGCCGCACGGGTTCGAGACGACCCAGGAGGGCTACCCGGAGATCAGGGACGCCCTGCTGGCCGCCGCGCCCAAGCTGGTCTTCGTCGGGCTCGGCTTTCCCAAACAGGATCGGCTCATCGCGAGGCTCCGCGAGGACCTGCCCGGCACCTGGTTCGTCGGCTGCGGCGCGGCGATCGCGTTCGCGGCGGGCACGGTGCGCAGGGCGCCGCGGTGGATGCGGCAGGCCGGGCTCGAGTGGCTCTTCAGGCTGCTCAACGAGCCGGGCAGGCTGGCCCGCCGCTACCTGCTGCACGACCTGCCGTTCGCGCTCAGGCTGCTCACGGTCTGCCTGTTCCGCCGCCTGTTCTCCTGAGCGTCTCCCGCGGCCGTGCCCGGGGATCCTGCCCGAGGGAGGCCAGCTCCAGGACACGGCGGGTCTCCTCTGGGCTCAGCCGATTCGCCGCGGAGGCCAGGGCTCCACGGGAGTCCATGGGGCGGTAGGCCGTACGGGACAGGCCGCTCCAGGTGAAGCCGCCCGCGCCGGTCGCGGGCGCCGTGCAAGCACTGGAGACCCGCCTTTGCGCGCGAGCCGACCAGGTCAGCCCCAGCCTGCCGTACAGGCGGCGGAATCCCTCCCCGGGGTCGGCGGCCAGATCCTCGTAGCGGGCGAGCAGGATCCCGGGGTGCCTGGCCGCCAGGTCGGCGGCGACGGCCCTCGCCGCCCGCCACAGCGCGACGGCCTTGACGAGGCGGTCCTGGCAGCCGACGAGCGCGCGCAGCGACTCCAGGTGCGGGTGGTCCCTGACGAGCAGCGGCTGTTCGAGCAGCTCGTGGAAGTAGACGGTCCAGCCGAGCCGCTGCCAGCTTCCCACGAACGACACCGGGTCACGCAGCAGGATGACCACCACGCAGCCGAGGCGCTCGGCGAACCATCCGGCGGAGAACAACGCGAACGGATCGTCCAGCAGCGCCCGCCGTCCCGCCAGCCGCCCGAGCGTGAACGCCGTGCCGTATCTGGCCATCCTCGCCAGATCGTACGGCGAGCGGTTGCGCCGCAGCTCGGCCAGGAACCGGTAGCGCAGCGCGACGGTGTCGGCGAAGGCGGGCAGCCAGGTCTCCTCGTTGTCCGGGCAGATGTACTGGAAGCGGTGGGTGACCTGGGCGTTCAGCACCCCGGGACACCGGCCGGGCGGATGCTGGGGGTTCAGCGGCTCGTTGACGTAGACCAGCTCGCCGCCCGCGGTCAGCATCTTGCCCGTCCAGCTCGTGCCGCTCCTCGGCAGCCCGGTCACCAGCACGGGAGTCCGGCCCGTCACGGGCCCCGCCAGGGTCTCAGGGCTGTCAGGCTGTGGACGCCGAAGGGGCGCAGGCCGTAGCGGCGGTGGATCTGCCACAGTGGCAGCAGGTTCTTGACCAGCGTGCCCCCGGCCCAGCAGAGGGCGGCGCCGGACGCGCCGTACGAGGGGACCAGAAACGCGCCCAGCGCCACGGTCGCCGCGACGGCGGCGACCAGGTTGAACAGACTGGAGCGGGTGTGCCCCGCGGCGGTCAGCACCACGTCGACCATGCCGCAGGCGCTCGCGAGCATCATCGTCGCGGCGAGGACCAGCGCCACCGGGGCTCCCGCGGCGTAGCCCTCGCCGAGGAGGCCCAGCAGCCACGGCGCGACGGCGGCGTATCCCAGCCAGAGCGGCCAGGTCAGCAGGACCAGCCACATGGTCGCCGACTGGTACAGCTCGCGGACGCGTCGCAGGTCGCCCCTGGCCAGCGCGTCGACCAGCCTCGGCTGCGCCGCCTGCGCCAGCCCCCGGCCGACGAGCTGGCCGACCACCTTGAAACGGGTGGCCGCGGTGTAGACGGCCGCCTCCGCGGGCCCGGCGAGCATCGCGACGACCACGATGTCGAGCCTCTGGAACACCGCCTGGATCGCGGCCGCGGCCGACCTGGGCCAGGTGTGCTGCCACAGCTCGCGCGCGGTGCCGGGAATGTACGGCGTGCGGGGCAGCCGTCCGCGCAGCCAGAGCGCGGCCAGCGCCAGCACCGGGACGTACGACAGCGCCCAGGCAGCCGCGAGGACCGGCACCGACTCCACACCGGCCAGCACCGGGACGGCGACCAGGACGAGCTGAGCGGTCGGCTGCAGCAGGCCGTCCAGCAGCAGGGTCGGCAGCATCGCGCCGAAGCCGCGTGTCGCGGCGACGACGACGTCCGCGCACACCACAGCGGGCAGCGCGACCCCGAGCACCCGGGATGCGGGGTCGGGGACGCAGACCAGGACGACGGTGCCCACGGCCAGGGAGAGCACGGCGACCGGCGCCAGTGCCGCGAGGACGTGGCCGCGGGCCCGCTCGTAGCCGGACGCCCCGGCTCCGGCGATGGCCTGGATCAGCCCGTTGCCCGCATCCAACCGGAGGATTCCCGCGACCATCAGGCAGAGCGCGGTCGCCGTGAAGAAGGCGCCCGCCGTCTGTCTGCCGGTGTCCCTGGTGACCAGCACGACCATCAGGAACTGCGCGCCCGCTCCGGCCCCGGCTCCCACGAGCCCCGCGAGCCCGTCCCTGGCCATCCCGTTCACACGAGGCAGTCGGGACAGACTCGCGGGGGTCAGCGTCGCCACGAGGGTTCCGTGCCGAGCCACCGGGCCAGCAGGGCGTCCGGCTCCTCGAAGTGGGCGGCCAGCTCGTGGCGGAGCGACTCCGGCATGGGATGGGGCCGGGGCTGGGCGTTGTGCCACTCGAACACCGGGTCTCCGATGTGCGGTAGCCCGAGGAACTCCAGCACGCGGTCGTAGACGATCTCGGGCTCGCCGAAGAAGCGCCCGCTGTCGACCACGAGCATCCGGTCCCTGCCGATCAGTGGTTCGAGACGGGCGAGCTGCTCGACGTAGCGGCCCCTGGCGAGGTAGGCGTGGTGGCGGTGCGCGTGGCTCGTCGAGTACGGCGCGGCACACAGGCCGTCGACCGCCCCGGCGAGCCGCTCCTCCTCGAGCTCGATCGCCCTGGCGAAGGAGTGCTCGGTCTCGAAGCCCCGGGCCAGCTCGTGGGCGTGCGCGGAGAAGGCGCGTTCGACCGGGTCCCGCACCAGGACGATCAGTTTCACGCCTGGCAGGTCCCAGGCGATCCGGGAACCGGCCAGCGGGTGGAACAGGTAGTAGGGCGAGGACTCGAAGGCCTGGGGGCGGCAGCCGTACCGGCGGGCCAGTCTGGAGACCCTCGCCCGCAGCGGGAAGTGCGCCCGGTACCACGACAGGCCCCGGTCGTAGGCCACGTCGAAGTAGTGCACCCCCTTGTGGAGCACGGGCTTGAGGATCAGCGGGTGCTGTGAGAGCGCGCGATAGAGCGAGGTGGTGCCCGAGCGCTGCGCCCCGGCGATCAGGAAGGAGGGCAGCACCCGCCCCCCGGCGGTGAGACGTCCCGTGGTCCGCGAAACGGCGTGCACGGAACGCTTCAGCATGGGCTTCACGACAAAAGCTCCTGGAAGTCGACGGCGGGGTTGAGCCAGTGCTCTGGCGGGCCGAGGGGGCTGTGGCCGTCGGCCGCGTGCCGGTCCGCCAGCGTGATCAGGTAGCGGATCGCGGTCAGTCTGGCCTCCGCGGCGGAAAGCCCGAACGGGGCCAGCGTCGCCAGGGCCTGCGCCAGGCAGGCCCTGGCCGCGGTGGCCGGATCCGCGCGCCGCAAGGCGCGCTGAAAGAAGTGGTGGACGGCGTCGAGACCGAGCGGGACCCCGGTGCCGAACCGCTCCCAGTCCCACACCAGCAGCCTGCCGTCCTGGGCGCACGCGATGTTCCAGGGGGAGAAGTCTCCGTGCCAGGCGAATCCCTCGCCGGGGCCGGGGAGGTGGCGGGAGAGCCTGCTGATCTCGCCGATCGCCTCGGTGAGGAGGCCGGCGGGGACGGGGTTTCCGCGTATGCCCCGCCGTACCGGGAGAGGCGTCAGCGCCAGCACGGACAGGCCGCGCCATGACCCGTGGTGGAGTACGGCGGGCGGGACGACGGTCTTCAAGGGCGCGTCGGCGAGCATGCCGAGCGTCCGTGCCTCGTGCGCGACGAGGTCGCGGACCGGGGCCGTGTCGCCGATCTTCACGAAGGCGGCAAGCCCGTCCCGCGCGTGGGCCTCGAGGATCGGCTTGCGGTTGGCCCGCCCGGCGGGGCGGACGTGCAGCACGACCCGGATCGGGGTACCGAGCACCTCGCTGAGGTAGGTCTCGATCGTGGCCTCTCCCGAGGGGACCATGACCCTCCTGCCCGGGTGCCACCACGCGCGGGGTGCCAGCCTGCGGGGGAGCACGGAGTGGGGGAGCAGGGTGTAGGGACGCCTGTCGCCGCCAGGAGGGAACAGTAGGTCGATCGTCTGGGCGAGGTAGCGCAGCCGGACGCGGGCGTCGTTCATGCGGTCCCGCTCGCCATCGAGTTCCTCCAGAGCAGCGCGAATGAGATCAGGTACAGGCTGAGCGGCGTGACCAGCCCGTCGTAGACGAACATGTAGAGCAGGGTCAGGATCATCACCAGGACCCCGGCCATGCCGATCGGGCTCCGGTCGCGCCAGTGGCGGCGGATCGCCCCGGCGAAGAACGCCACGTAGAGCGCGGCTCCGACGAACCCCTGGGTGATCATCAGATGCCAGAGCTGGCCATCGCTGCCCAGCGGGGGGTGGCCGCAGCCGTCGCACCAGTCGGTCCTGCCGGTGGTGATTGTGCGGTGGTTGCCCATCGCGTTCCTGGTGTTGCCGTAACCGATGATCGGCGAGGTGCGCGCCGCGGCGACGGTCGCGGAGACGGTGAAGGCGCGGATGTCGTTGCTGTGTGGGTTGTCCAGCCGCTGGACGACCATCCCACGCAGCGGGCTGAGGAGGAAGAGCAGCGTCCCGGCGGCGATTGCCGAGCAGGCCAGAACGCGGGTCCGGGGGCCCAGACGCAGCAGCAGGTAGGCGGACGCGACCCCGAGGCCGATCCACAGGCCTCTGTTCAGGGAGTAGACGACGGGGATGGCGCAGAGCGCGAGCACCGGGGCGACGGCCAGGCGTCTGCGCGGCCCGCCGTACGCCCACCAGCCGACCACGAACCAGACGAGCAGCACCGAGACGTTGCTGCCCCAGGCGTTGGCCCACTCGAACGGCGCCTCAGGGCGGGGGGAGGCGTGACCGAGGACCTTCTGCACCTGCGCCGAGGTCGGATGGATCAGGTTGTGCACGAAGGCGTTGCCGCTGATCCAGCGGGGCAGCAGCGACTCGACCGGTGAGGTGAAGTCGGCGTTCGGGGCGAAGACCCCCAGCAGGCCGCCCGCCACGGTCGTGAGGAACAGCGTGCCGAGCATGCGCACCAGCGCGAGCTGGGGAAGCTCCCGCTCGGTCAGGTTGCCCAGGTAGAGCACCATGACCAGCAGCGAGACGTAGAGGGACAGGCGCATCAGGTAGCCGAGCACTCGTCCAGCGCCGAAGTCGCCGTAGGTCTCCGGCGGCATCTCGCCGAGCATGAGCGCGCTGACCAGGTAGCCGGCCAGCAACATCAGCCAGAGGCCGAATCCCCGAGGAACCCTGATCGGCCGCCGTCGCCACAGGATCACCGCCATCGGCGGGGCCAGCACGATCACCGAGAGCCCGCCGAAGCCGAGCGCCCACCAGAGCGGGTAACCGACGAGCAGCGCGGCGATCGGCCACGCCGCCCGGTCCAGGCCTCTCACGGGGGGAAGACCCTCTCACCCACGGAGAACGCCCTGAACGGCACGGTGGGCGCGGAGGTGCCCACCACGTGGCCGCCCGTCTCCGCCGTGGTCGCCGGCCCGTTCGCGGCCCGTCCGCCTCTCCCCGTCGTGGGTACGGTCCGCCTGCCTGTCTCCGCGGCGGCCTCGGAGCCGCCCATGGCCCGCCTGTCCGTCTCGGAGACGGAGACGGGCCAGCCGCCTCCCGGTGTCCCGCCGTTTCGCCCGTCCGTGCTCCCCGTCCTGTCCTGGGGGGTGACGAAGGCGCCGACCACCGGGATGCCCTGCCGTCTCAGCCTGCGCACCGCCCGCGCCATCCCCCGTGAGGACGTCCCGGCCACGCTGACCAGCAGCACCGCGCCCTCCCTGCCCGCCAGGCTGCCGATCTCCGCGGGCTCCGCTCCGAGGACGGCCCCGCCGGGGCCGCTCCGGCCGGTCGCGAACCCGGCTCCCGAGCCCGTGCCGGAACCGCTCAGGCGGTCACGGAGCCAGGCGAGGCCGACTCCGGCGAGGAGCCCGGCCATCAGGCCGCTGCCCAGGTAGAGAGGCGGCCTGGGGGCGCTCGGTTCCGCGGGGGTGACGGCGTCGCTGATCACGGAGCCGGGGGTGACGGCGACGGTCCTCAGCGCGTCGTACTTCACCGTGAGGTTGTAGACCTGGCGGTTGAGCACGTTCTGCCGCTGTAGGGCCAGGGTCCGCTCCGCGGTGCCCTTGAGCAGGCCCGGCAGCGCGGCGACCACGGTCGCCAGGCTCGCGTTGACCTGCCTCAGCTTGGTCAGGAGCGTCTTGAGCTGGGCGTCCAGCGCCCGCGTCGCGGTCTCGCGCCGGTTGTCCAGGTAGGCCTGGGCGTACGCGCTCGCTCCCGCCGCCGCCGAGCGCGGATCGGCCGCGGTGTAGGAGATCTGCAGGACCGAGGTGTTCGGCGGCACGGAGACCTCGACCGGGCCCGGGGTGCTTTCGAGCGCGTGCGCCGCCCTCCTGGCGACGACCGCGGACCGGGCGATCTGGGCCTCGGTGTCGAGGTTGAGCGGTTCACGCTGCCGGTTGGTGACCTGGTTGGTCTGCTCCTGTGGGCCGGTCGGGGTCACCAGCACCTGGGCGGAGGCGGTGTAGACGGGCGGGGTCACGCGGAGCAGGGCGGCGCCCGCGGCGACCCCGGCGGTGAGGAGGAACAGGACGGTCGGCCACCTGCGGCGGAGAAGCGACGCGTAATCCGTCAGCTCTCCGCCGGGGCGGCGGACAGCGGCGTCCGGCGACGGGCTCATGCGTTGCGAGTCCTTTTCGGGTGGATTCGATATGGGGGAGTCGGCGATTCCGAACCCTAGGAACTATAAGTCCGCCTGTCGTTTTCCCGATCCGATACGCAAGATTTTCGCTGAAGTGATCGTGGCGGTCGGGAGGAAATAACCGCCATTTACCTTATATCTTCTCCGGGTTGCCGTTCGGGCCGGTGAAGCGGGTGACAGGGCATGTCGCCGTGATGAGAGGCTGGGGAAATCGCAAAGTCGAGAAGCCGACAAGCGGGGTATTTGTGAGGAAAAGGTGAATTGGGGAAATGTTGCTGCGGTGTTGATTTCCCGGAAGGCGATAATCATCGTTTCCGGGTTCTCGCTGATGCTCGGGGCGGGGGGGTGCGGTCAAGGTCGCGGCGTTTTCGGTGACCCCTCCGAGCGTGTCGTCGATCCCGCGGACCGCGCCGCGAACGGGCGCGGTGTGGCCGGGAGCACCGGGGACGGGCGTGCCGAGGCCGGGAGTACCGGGGACGGGCGTGCCGAGGCCGGGAGTACCGGGGACGGGCGCGCGGACGCGCCGGGCGCGGGCTCACCCGCCTGCGGGGTCACCGCCAAGCTCGTCCCCGCCTGCGGGGCCTGGTGGGGGGTCGCGCCCGAGGTCTTCACCGGCAGGCCCCCCCTGCGGGCGCTTGAGCGCGTCGAGCGGCGCATGGGCCGCCGTGCCGACATCGCGCACGTCTACCACCGCGGCGCGGAGCTGTTCCCGACCCCGCGGGAGCGGAGGATCGCGCGCGACCCGGAGGGGAGCAGGCTCCTGCTGGTCAATTGGAAGCCGTCCCTCGACCACACCTGGGCGGAGATCGCGGGGGGCGCGCTGGACCGGCGGATCGACCGGCTGGCCGCCCACATCGCGAGGAACTTCCCCGAGAGGTTCTTCCTCACCGTGCACCACGAGCCGGAGAACGACGTGCGGGAGAGTCCGGGCTCGGGGATGACCGCCGAAGACTACGCCGCGATGTTCCGGCACGTGGTGCTCCGCCTGCGACACGGGGGCGCGCGCAACGCGGTCACGGTCATGACCTACATGGGCGCGCCCAACTGGGCGGTCGCGCCCTGGTTCGAGCGGCTCTACCCCGGTGACGACGTGGTCGACTGGGTGGCGATGGACCCGTACGCCGACGACAGGGTCCAGACCTTCGGCGGGCTGGTCGACAAGACCCGCGAGGAGTTCGCCGGCTGGCCGGGGTGCTACCGCTGGATGCGGTCGCGCTTCCCGGGGAAACCCGTCATGGTCGCCGAGTGGGGCGTGTTCGAACGCCCCGGCGACCCTGGCTTCAAGGAGTCATTCTTCTCCACGGTGCGCCGGGAGATGCGCGACTACCCGCAGATCAAGGCGCTGGTCTACTTCGACTCACCGCGAGCCCCTCGGGGGGACACCCGCTTCGACACCACCCGTGGCGGCCTGAAGGCCTTCGCCGACCTCGCCCGCGATCCCTACCTGCGCCCCGCCACGGTTCCGCAGAAGTGACCACGCGACGCCTCCCGCGGCCACCGCCCCGCCGAGGGTCCACAGCATGGCCATGTTGCCGACCCCGAGAAGCTTCAGCGCGGAGGCCAGCAGCACCACCGCGAGCAGCGCGCGGATCACCCCGCCCGGCGCCCACGCCGAGATCCGCGCACCGATGTAGACGCCGGGGATCGAACCGACCAGCAGCGAGGTGGTGATGGAGAGCTGGAAGTCGCCGAACAGTAGGTGGCCGAGGGCGGCGGACGCGACCAGCGGCACGGCCTGGACCAGGTCGGTGCCGACGAGCTGGTTGGCCTTCAGCGCCGGGTACAGCGCGAGCAGCGCCACGATGATCAGCGATCCTGAGCCGACGGAGGAGATGCCGACGACCAAGCCCCCGATCATACCGACCAGTAAGGTGGGAATAGGTCGCACGACAATGGCCTCCAGGTCGGTGGAGACCGCCTCCGGGTGCTCGTTGCGCGCCATCCAGGCCTTCGCGACCAGCCCCGCGACCGCGAGCAGCAGGGCGACGCCCAGGGCGTACTTGACCGTCTCCTGGACCTGCTCGCCGTCCCCGAACAGCCTGGTGACGAAGACCCCGCAGAAGGCCGCGGGCACGGAGCCCGCGCACAGCCAGCCGACGAGGCGCAGGTTGACGGTGCCGCGCCGCATGTGGACGAACCCGCCGATCGGCTTCATGACGGCGGAGGCGACGAGGTCGCTGGAGACGGCCGCGAGCGGCGGCACGTTGAAGAACAGCAGCATCATCGGCGTCATCAGCGCGCCGCCGCCCATACCGGTCAGCCCGACGATGATCGCGACGAAGAAGGACCCGGCTGCGAGGGGGATGTCGATGGCCATCGGTCGTTCACCATTTCTCGGACACTGCGTGGACGGTGGTGGTGCCGGGTTCTCCGTACGGGGAACCCGGCCTGCCCTGTCGGGCTGCGGTCGCGCTGGACCGCCCGTTCTGCGGACCCGGCCTCTTTCGGCCGGACGGCGCCGGTGCCGGGTCCGCCTCTCAACGAATCCAGCCCCCCTGGACCAGCGGGTCGAGCACCTGCCGGACCGCCCGGTCCACGCTGATCGAGGTGGTGTCGATGACCAGGTCCGCGTCGTCCGGCTCCTCGTAGGGGTCGGAGACGCCGGTGAACTCGGGGATGAGACCCGCCCTCGCCTTGGCGTACAGCCCCTTGCGGTCGCGACGCTCGCACTCCTCGATCGGGGTGGCCACGTGGACGAGCAGGAAGTCGGCGCCGACCGCCTCAACCATCGCCCTGACCTCGTCGCGGGTCGCGGCGTACGGTGCGATGGGCGCGCAGATCGCCAGCCCGCCGTGCCTGGCGGCCTCGGCCGCGACGAACCCGATCCTGCGGATGTTGAGGTCGCGGTCCTGCTTGGAGAAGGTCAGTCCCGCCGACAGCAGGTGCCTGACCACGTCGCCGTCGAGATAGGTGACCGTACGGCTGCCGCGTTCGAGCAGCGCGTCACGCAACCCCCTGGCGACGGTCGACTTCCCCGAGCCGGAAAGGCCGGTGAAGAAGACCACGAGACCGCGCCGGTGTGGCGGCCCGGGAAGCGTGACCGGCTCGGGGCCCGCCAGGTGCTCCGTCGCGCCGTAGGCCTCGGCCACATGCTCGCGCAGCTCCAGGTCGACGCTGGAGTCCTGCCTCGGGGCGAGGGGCACGACGGCCAGGAGGGTGTCCTCCGGCAGCCGGTCCCGCGCCTTGAGCGCGGCGCGCACCACGGCCGGGCCACCCTCCCCGAATGCCAGGGGCAGCAGCAGGATCGTGGCGTCGAGCTCCTCGGCGGTCGCCCTGACCTCGTCGAGGTCGTCCAAGGGACCACGCATGGTGACCGCGAGCGTCTGCCTGCCCTCCAGCTCCTTGCGGACCTGGGCCGGGGGGCGGCGGAGCCTGGCGAACGGCCCGTGCTCCGGGGCGTCAAGCCCCTCGACGGGACCGGCGACGAAACCGTCCTCGCGGCCGGTGACGGTGAGCACGGCCAGTGCCGCGCCCTCCGGGTCGCGGAGCGTGATCCGGTCGCCGGGGGCGGCCGGATGGTCCTCGGGCAGCGTGAACGTGACGGGCGCGGGCCAGCGCGTGCCGTCGGCCAGGGTGCCGTGCTCGTCGACGGCGTGCGCGTCTGCCGAGCTCAGGAAGCCCGTCAGTGGCTGGAAGGCACCGGAGAGCAACAGCTCCAGGTCAGCCAGCTCGCGGGCGTCGGGGGTCCACTCCAAAGGGGCCGTCATCTGCTCCACAATCCCGATCAACTTAGTCGGATTTCATCACTCTACCTACTCCAGTTGTCCCACACCAACCCCGGGGCCTCATATCAGGCGGGCGAAATGGCTCTGCGGTTTGCGGACAACCATGGTGATCTCGTCGTGCGCGGCGGACAGCCGTCCCCGCGAGGCGGTCTCGACCGCGGAGCAGGCGAGCCGGGCGAGCCCGCGCCTTGGCCCGCTCAGCGCCGGTCCGCTCGCGGCGGACATGTCGTCGGTCACCATCAGCCCGCGCGTCAGGCAGAAGGAGTGCATCCCCTCGCGCGAGGTGACCTCCCCGTAGAAGGGGGTCAGCGGGCCGACGGCGCCCTCCGGGGCGAACCTTGGCCACAGCAGCCGCCGCAGCGCGGGAGGCAGCAGGCGGTCGCACGTGCCGTAGGCCGAGGCCCGGTCGCGCATCCGCAGCAGCAGCTGGCCGCCGGGGCGCAGTCCGGTGAGCAGCCGATCGAGCACCAGCTCGGGGTGCTCGATCCGTTCGAGCAGGAACGGGACGTGGATGACATCGAACGCGCGGGGCGGCACCGGAACCGAGCGCAGGTCGCCCAGTGTCCACGCGTCGAGGTCCTTGCGCGCGGACGTGCTCGCCCGCAGCACGGGAAGGTCCTCGTCGATCCCGGTGACCCGCGCCTGGACCCGCTCCAGGTCCAGCGGATCCGGCCATCCGCACCCGGCGACCAGGATGTCCAGCCGCCTGCTCGGCTGGCTCGCCCACTGCTCCCGGACCCGCCGGCTGAATATGTCGTCTCGTGAGACGACCGACCGTACCTCAGACATGTGACTGACAGTAGTCAACTCCGCACGATTCGTTGCGCATTTCCCGCTCCCTGCTGGTGACGGTCGCGAGGCAAGTAGCCTTGGGGAGACCCCCGGGCCGAACAGGCGCGGGGGCCTGCCGTGTTGCCGTCGTGTTGCCGTCGTGGGGCTGTGGGCGAATCTGATGAGCCTTTCCGGACTACTTGACCTTGTCGCGGGCGAGCCGAAGCTGGCCTCCGTCCTGCGGGACGTGCGCGGAGGCGATCTCTCCGACGTCTCGCTTATCTCGCCGCCCGCGCTGCGGCCGTTCACCGTCGCCGCGCTGGCCAGGGACGGGGCGGAGGGCGGAGCGCGGACCGTCCTCGCGGTCACCGCGACCGGGCGCGAGGCCGAGGATCTCGCCGCGGCGCTGACCAGTCTTCTCGACGGCAGCTCCGTGGCCGTCTTCCCCGCGTGGGAGACGCTGCCGCACGAGCGCCTCTCGCCGCGCAGTGACACGGTCGGCCAGCGGCTGGCCGTACTGCGGAGGCTGGCGCACCCGGTCAAGGGCGACGTCGCCGCGGGCCCGCTGCACGTGATCGTCGCGCCGGTCAGGGCCGTGCTCCAGCCGATCGTGCGGGGCCTGGGCGACCTTCGCCCCGTACGGCTGCGCGCCGGCGAGGAGGCCGACCTGGAAAGCGTCGTCGCCAGGCTCGTCGAGAACGGCTACAACCGGGTCGACATGGTGGAGAAGCGCGGCGAGGTCGCGGTCAGGGGCGGCCTGCTCGACGTCTTCCCGCCGACGGAGGAGCACCCGCTCCGTCTCGAGTTCTGGGGCGACACCGTCGAGGAGATCCGCTGGTTCAAGGTCGCCGACCAGCGGTCGCTCGAGGTGGCCGACGGCGGCCTCTTCGCGGCCCCCTGCCGCGAGTTGCTGCTGACCGGGGAGGTCAGGGAGCGCGCGCGGCGGCTCGCCGAGGAGCACCCCGCGCTGGCCGAGATCCTGGAGCAGCTCGCCGAGGGCGTCCCGGTCGAGGGCATGGAGGCGTTCGCGCCCGTGCTCGCCGGGGAGATGGACCTGCTGGTCGACCACCTGCCCGCGCGGGCCGCGGTGTTCGTCTGCGACCCTGAGCGCATCAGGGGACGCGCGGACGAGCTGGTGCGCACGAGCCAGGAGTTCCTTGAGGCGTCCTGGATCAACGCGGCGGCGGGCGGTGAGGCGCCCATCGATCTGGGGGCGGCGGCCTTCCGCACCCTTGAGGAGGTCCGCGACCACGCGCGAGAGCTCGGCCAGCCCTGGTGGTCGATCGCGCCGTTCGGCGGCGACGACCTGGGCGACGGACTGGTCCTGCAGGCACGCGAGGCCGAGGCCTACCGAGGCGACACCCAGCGGGCGCTCGGCGACATCAAGGGCTGGCTCGAAGAGGACAGGGCCGTCGTGCTGCTCAGCGAGGGCCACGGTCCCGCCGAGCGGATGGTCGAGCTGCTCAAGGGCGTCGACCTGCCCGCGCGCCTCGAGCCCGGGATCGAGACGGCGCCCGACCCCAAGGTCGTTCACGTCACCACGGGCCTGGTCGAGCACGGCTTCGTCAGCCCCGCGCTGGCCGTACTCACGCATCTGGACCTGGTCGGGCAGAAGGCGTCGACCAAGGACATGCGGAGGCTGCCCTCAAAGCGGCGCAACATGGTCGACCCGCTGCAGCTCAAGGTCGGCGACCACGTGGTGCACGAGCAGCACGGCGTCGGACGCTACATCGAGATGGTGCAGCGGACCGTGCAGGGCGCGACGCGCGAGTACCTCGTGATCGAGTACGCCAAGGGCGACCGCCTCTACGTGCCGACCGACCAGCTCGACGAGGTCACCCGCTACGTCGGCGGCGAGGCCCCGACGCTCAACCGGATGGGCGGCGCCGACTGGGCCAAGGCGAAGACCAAGGCGAAGAAGGCGGTCAAGGAGATCGCCGGGGAGCTGATCCGCCTCTACTCGGCCAGGATGGCCTCCCCGGGACACGCCTTCGGGGCGGACACGCCGTGGCAGCGGGAGATGGAGGACGCCTTCCCCTACGCCGAGACCGGCGACCAGCTCGAGGCCATCGACGAGGTCAAGCGCGACATGGAGCGCGCGATCCCGATGGACCGGCTGATCTGCGGCGACGTCGGCTACGGCAAGACCGAGATCGCGGTGCGGGCGGCGTTCAAGGCCGTGCAGGACGGCAAGCAGGTCGCGGTGCTCGTGCCCACGACGCTGCTGGTCCAGCAGCACCTTTCGACCTTCGCCGAGCGTTTCTCCGGGTTCCCGCTGAACGTCAGGCCGCTGTCGCGTTTCCAGAGCGACGCCGAGGCCAAAGCGACGATGGAGGGCCTGCGCGAGGGCTCGGTCGACGTGGTGATCGGCACCCACAGGCTCTTCTCACCGGAGATCAGGTTCAGGGAGCTCGGCCTGATCATCATCGACGAGGAGCAGCGTTTCGGCGTCGAGCACAAGGAGGCCATGAAGCACCTGCGGACGCAGGTCGACGTGCTGGCCATGTCCGCGACGCCGATCCCGCGCACGCTGGAGATGGGGCTCACCGGCATCCGCGAGATGTCGACCATCCTCACCCCGCCCGAAGAGCGGCACCCGATCCTCACCTTCGTCGGCCCGTACGACGACAAGCAGATCGGCGCCGCCATCCGGCGCGAGCTGATGCGCGACGGCCAGGTGTTCTTCGTCCACAACCGGGTCGCGAGCATCAACAAGGTCGCGGCCATGCTGCACGAGCTGGTGCCGGAGGCGAGGATCGCCGTCGCGCACGGCCAGATGCAGGAGCACCAGCTTGAGAAGATCATGGTGGGCTTCTGGGAGCGCGAGTTCGACGTGCTCGTCTCGACCACGATCGTCGAGTCGGGCCTCGACGTGCCGAACGCCAACACGCTGATCGTGGACAGGGCGGACAACTACGGCCTGTCCCAGCTCCACCAGTTGCGGGGCCGGGTCGGGCGCGGGCGCGAGCGCGGCTACGCCTACTTCCTGTACCCGCCGGAGAAGCCGCTCACCGAGACCGCCCACGAGCGTCTGGCGACCATCTCCCAGCACACCGAGATGGGCGCGGGCATGTACGTCGCGATGAAGGACCTGGAGATCCGCGGCGCGGGCAACATCCTCGGCGCCGAGCAGTCCGGCTTCATCGCGGGCGTCGGCTTCGACCTCTACGTGCGGATGATGGCGGAGGCCGTACAGGAGCAGAAGGCCAAGCTGTCGGGCACGTTCGTCGCCGAGGAGCGCCAGGACGTCAAGGTCGAACTGCCGATCAACGCGCACATCCCGCACGACTATGTGACCTCGGAGCGGCTGCGCCTCGAGGCCTACAAGCGGATCGCCGCGGTCGACTCGGACGAGCAGGTCGCCGCGGTGCGGGAGGAACTGGTCGACCGGTACGGCAGGCCGCCCCAGCCGGTCGAGAACCTGCTTGAGGTCGCCCGCTTCCGGATCCGCGCCCGTACCGCGGGGCTGACCGATGTCACCCTGCAGGGCCAGAACATCAGGTTCGCCCCGGTGGAGCTCAGGGACTCCCAGCAGGTCAGGCTCCAGAGGCTGTACCCGAAGGCGCTGCTGAAGCAGGCGGCCGGTACGTTGCTGGTGCCCGTGCCGAAGACCAGGCCGCTCGGCGGCCAGCCGTTGCGCGACCTGGACCTGCTCACGTGGTGCGGCGACCTGGTTCAGGCGATGTTCCTCGAGAACGTGCCGGTAAAGTAAACGGCGTTTGTCGTGAAGGGAACGCATGTGAAGTCGACTCGAGTGCGCGTCATCCTGGCGGTTGCCGCCGCAGGGGCCGCGTTGACCGCCTGCTCTCCTGGGCAGGCAGGGACCGCCGCCATCGTGGGCGGCGACCGGATCAGTTCCAGCGAGCTGGACAGCAGTGTGCGGGAGTACGAGGACGCGCTGGCCAAGGCCAACGTCTCGGCCTCGCAGCTGCAGTTCCCCGGCAGTGTCCCGCAGGTCGTGCTGTTCCAGCTCGCCACCGCCAAGCAGTACACCAAGGTGGCCGAGAACAAGGGCATCACGGTTACCGACGGTGAGATCGACCAGGCGATCGCCGCCTCGGGGGGCGCGGCCCAGCACGAGCAGCAGATGCTGCAGCAGGCCGTCCCGCCGTCGCGCGCACGCGAGTTCGCCAAGGCGGGTCTGCTGCTCACCAAGCTCATGGCCAAGTACGGCGGCGGCTCTGACGAGGCCGCCCTGCAGCGTGGCCAGGCCCAGGCGATCAAGGACCTGCAGTCGGTGAAGGTCACCTGGAACCCGCGCTACGGCACGCTCAACACGAAGCGGAGCGAGGAGGCGCCGCAGCTGTTCGTCGACGCCGGCCGTTTCGGCGCGATCCCTCCCGCCGCGCAGGCCCAGTAGTCTCGGGGGCATGCCCCTGATCGTCGTCACCACCTCGCCCCGGGTCGCCCCGGGGCTGCTCAGCCACCGCGCGTGGGAGGTCCTCGAGGAGGGGCCGGTGCGCACCGGGTCCGATGACCATCCGCACCTGCCCTACCTCGCGGAGGCCGGGGTCGCCGTCGAGGTTGTCACACCCGATCCCGCCGCCCTGGTCCGTGAGGCCCGCGACGGGACCGTGGTGTGGCTGGGAGCCGACGAGACGCTGATGCGCGCCATCGGGCACGCCGCGATCGCGCTGGACGACCCGCCGGTGATCGAGGTCGTGCCGGGCTCGTACGACCTGCCGGGGGCGCGGGTGCTCGACCTGGTCGAGGTGATGGACCGTCTCAGGACGAACTGCCCGTGGGATGCCAAGCAGACCCACGAGTCGCTGGCGCCGTACCTCCTTGAGGAGGCCTACGAGGTGCTGGAGACCATCGAGGAGGGTGACCACGCCGCCCTCCGCGAGGAGCTCGGCGACCTGCTCCTCCAGGTGGCCTTCCACGCCCGGGTCGCCCACGAGCGCCCCGAGGAGTCGGGCGGGTTCGACATCGACGACGTGGCCGACGGGATCGTCGCCAAGCTCGTCCGCCGCCACCCACACGTGTTCGCGGACACCAGGGTGAAGGGCGAGGAGGAGGTCAACGACAACTGGGAGACCATCAAGGCGGCCGAGCGCGCGGCCAAGAACGGCGGCGACTCCGGCTCCGTCCTCGACGGGGTCCCGATGGGCCAGCCCGCGCTCTCCCTGACCGCTCAGCTCATGAGGCGGGCCGAGCGGGCCGGGGCACCCGCCGAGTTCCTGACGCCGGCCGAGGGTTCCGCCGACCTGGGCGCGCGGCTGTTCGACCTGGTACGGCAGGCGCACGCGGCCGGTCTCGACCCGGAGGCGGAGCTGCGAACCGCCGCCCGCGACTACCGCGACCGGGTCCGCGCCTGGGAGTCGGAGAACCGCTGAGCCAGACGCTGAATCAGACCAGGCGGCCGTTGACGAACTGCACCAGGCCGTAGGCTCGGTGACGCAGCCCGGAGAAGCCGAGGCGGGTGAGGGCGTCGACGACCTCCTCGTCGCCGAAGAGGCGCACCCCCGAGGCGGCGCCGACGAGGTTGTTGAACGGGCCGCCGAACGGCACCCGCCTGGTCGTCATGACGGCGATCCTGCCGCCGGGTCTGAGCGCCCGTGCCATCCCGGCCAGGGCGTCGAAGGGGCGGGCGAACAGGTAGAGCGCGGCCAGGCAGCACACCGCGTCGAAGCAGCCGGGCAGGAAGGGCAGGTCGACCGCGTCCCCCCGCACGTAGACGACGTTCTCCGAGCCGGTGTCGCGCACCGCGCGGGCGAGCATCGTCGCCGACGCGTCGATCCCCACGGCCAGGCCCTCCCCGCCGACCGCCCTGGCCAGAGTCCGCGTCACGTTGCCGGGGCCGCAGGCCACGTCCAGCACCCGGTCGCCGGGCCCGAGTTCGAGCATCCGCCCGACCAGCGCCATCTCCTGCGCCGTGCTCGGCCCGAAGGGGCCCTTCATCGCCCCGAGCACCGCGGGCCGCCAGATCCGCTCGTAGATTCCCGGCAGGAAGCCCGAGCGCATGAGCCACTGCACGGGCGACTCGTCGTCGGGCTCCTCGCCGAGGAGGTCCAGGTAGCCCCGCGCGGAGGGGCTCAGGGCCGCCAGGTCGAGCAGGGCGGGATCCAGCAGCTCACGGACCCGGTCGAGCGCCGTGGGATCGTTCATGGCTTCGATTTGAGCACACGCGTCATCGAGGGGGGACGCCGCCCGCCGTACCGGCAGGTAGTCCTCGATAGGCTTCTGAAGCAAACTGTCCTGCGACTTTAGGAGCGCTTCGTGGCTTCCATCGAGGGTGTCACCGCCCGCGAGATCCTTGACTCCAGGGGCAACCCGACGGTCGAGGTCGACATCCTGCTCGACGACGGCAGCGAGGGTCGCGCCGCGGTTCCGAGTGGTGCGTCGACCGGCCAGTTCGAGGCCGTCGAGCTGCGTGACGGCGATGAGCGTTACGGTGGCAAGGGCGTCGAGAAGGCGGTTCTCGGCGTGACCGACGAGATCGCCGACGAGGTTCTTGGATTCGACGCCGCCGAGCAGCGCAGCATCGACCAGGTCATGATCGATTTGGACGGCACGCCGAACAAGGCCCGTCTCGGCGCGAACGCCATTCTGGGCGTCTCCCTCGCCGTGGCCAAGGCGGCGGCCGAGAGCGCCGAGCTGCCGCTGTTCCGCTATCTCGGCGGCCCGAACGCGCACGTGCTGCCCGTTCCGATGATGAACATCCTCAACGGTGGCGCGCACGCCGACACCAACGTGGACATCCAGGAGTTCATGATCGCGCCGATCGGCGCCGGGTCGTTCCGCGAGGCCGTGCGGATGGGGACCGAGGTCTACCACGCGCTCAAGGCCGTGCTGAAGGAGAAGGGCTACGCCACCGGGCTTGGCGACGAGGGCGGTTTCGCGCCCAACCTGCCGTCCAACCGCGACGCGCTCGACCTGATCCTGGTCGCGATCGAGAAGGCCGGTTATGCGCCCGGTGAGGACGTCGCGCTCGCGCTCGACGTCGCGGCCTCCGAGTTCCACTCGGACGGCGTCTACACCATCGACGGCAAGAGCCTGTCGTCCGCCGAGCTGGTCGCCTTCTACGAGGACCTGGTGGCCAACTACCCGCTGGTCTCCATCGAGGACCCGCTGAACGAGGACGACTGGGAGGGCTGGAACGCCATCACCCGCGCGCTCGGCGACAAGGTCCAGCTCGTCGGTGACGACCTGTTCGTGACCAACCCCGAGCGCCTCGCCCGCGGCATCGCGGAGGGTACCGCCAACGCGCTGCTGGTCAAGGTCAACCAGATCGGCACCCTGACCGAGACCCTCGACGCCGTGGACCTGGCGCACCGCAACGGCTACCGCTGCATGATGAGCCACCGTTCCGGCGAGACCGAGGACACCACGATCGCCGACCTCGCCGTGGCCACCAACTGCGGCCAGATCAAGACCGGCGCCCCGGCCCGCTCCGACCGGGTGGCCAAGTACAACCAGCTGCTCCGCATCGAGGAGCTTCTCGACGACGCCGCCCGCTACGCGGGTCGCGCCGCTTTCCCGCGCTTCCAGCGGTAGTTTCGCCGGTACGGCTTGCGCCCGATTTGATTGGGCGCGAGCCGTACGGCGGGGCGGGCGGCCCGGCCCGGGACACCGGGGCGTGCCGCGGGGCCGGGGGAGTCCCCCCGCCGGGGTGACGAGGCGAACAGACAGAGCGGGACGGGGAGGTGCGCGTGGCGAAACGGCCGCAGCTGACGGGACGGGCCGCGGTCCTCGCGGTCGTGGTGTGCGCGATCGCCATGAGCCTCGCCTACCCGATCAGGGAGTACGTCGCGCAGCGCCGCTACATCGCCCAGCTCGAACAGCAGAAGGCCAGGGAGCTCGCCGAGATCAAGGAGCAGGAGGACCGGTACCGCCAGCACCTCGACCCCGGCTACATCAAGCGGCAGGGCAGGGAGCGGCTCTTCTACTGTGATCCCGGGCACAAGTGCTTCGTCGTCATGCGGGATCGGCCGACCCAGAGCAAGGGGGCGGCGCCGGAGAAGAAGGCCGCGAAGCCGCCGTGGTACCAGACGCTCTGGGAGTCGGTCGAGGCGGCGGACACGGGAACCGGCGCGAAGGTGGCCGGGACCGGCGGATGACCCCGATACCCTGGATGTCATCTTTCAGGGGGGTGTCCGCGGATGGTTGACGACCGTGATGTGGCGGCGGTCGAACGGCAGCTCGGCCGGACGCCGCGAGGGCTGCGGGCGGTGGCGCACCGCTGTCCGTGCGGCCTGCCCGACGTGGTCGAGACGGCGCCGAGGCTGCCCGACGGCTCGCCGTTCCCGACGCTGTTCTACCTGACCTGCCCCAGGGCGGCCTCCGCCATCGGCAGGCTGGAGACCTCGGGGATGATGCGGGAGATGCAGGCCAGGCTGGCGGAGGATCCCGAGCTCGCCGCCGCCTACCAGGCGGCCCACGACGACTACGTCGCCCGCCGAGACAAGGCCGCCGCGCAGGAGGGCCTGGAGCCGCTGCCCAGGGACATGCAGAGCACCGGGGGCATGCCTTCCCGGGTCAAGTGCCTGCACGCCCTGGTCGGGCACGAGCTGGCGGCGCCGGGAACCAACCCGTTCGGCCGTGAGGCCCTCGACGCGCTCGACGAGTGGTGGGCGGCGGGCCCGTGCTGCCCGGAGGAGCCGGGCGCCGGTGCGGGCACGGACGGGGTCGCTCCCGAGATGAACCCGAGCACGACCACCCATGAGGAGACCCCTTGACCCGTGTCGCCGCGATCGACTGTGGCACCAACTCCGTCCGCCTGCTCATCGCCGACATCCACGCGGGTGTCCTGACCGACGTCGAGCGCCGGATGGAGATCGTCAGGCTGGGCCAGGGCGTCGACAGGACCGGCAGGCTGGCCGCTGAGGCGCTGGAGCGCACGTTCGCCGCGATGCGCGGCTACGCCGAGCTGATCGAACGGCACGGCGCCTCGGCGGTGCGCGTGGTCGCCACCAGTGCCACCAGGGACGCCGCCAACCGTCAGGACTTCGTCGACGGGGTGCGGGAGATCTTCGGGGTCGAGCCCGAGGTGATCACCGGTTCCGAGGAGGCCGCGCTCTCCTTCGCCGGGGCCACCCGCGACCTGCTACGGCTCTCGCCGGAGACCGGCCTGCCGACCCCGGACGGCACCAGGCCGCCCTACCTCGTGTTCGACATCGGCGGCGGCTCGACCGAGTTCGTGATCGGCTCGACCCACGCGGAGGCGGCGCTGTCGGTGGACATCGGCTGCGTCAGACTGACCGAGCGGCACCTGGGAGGCTCGGGCGCCCCGCCGTCGCCGGAGACGGTCGAGGCCATCGTCGCCGACATCGACGACGCGCTCGACCGGGTCTCGGAGAAGGTGCCGGTCGAGCGGGCGCTGACGCTGGTCGGGCTCGCGGGCTCCGTTACCACCGTCGCGGGAATAGCGCTTGACCTGCCCGAATATGACCCGGCGAGAATCCACCACTCGCGAATTCCGGCAAATCGGGCGCACGACATTTCCCGGCGCCTGCTGGAGATGACTCATGAAGAGCGTGCGGCGATCGGGGTGATGCACCCGGGACGAGTCGACGTCATCGGTGCGGGCGCCCTCATTCTGGACAGGATCCTGCGGCGGTACGGCTTCACCGAGGTGGTCGTCAGTGAACACGACATTCTGGATGGAATCGCCTGGTCGGCATCTAAATCTTCATGAGATCTAGACATTTGACTTATTGATGGAGTATTGAGAGATCCTTCCGTTCATGATTAGGTAAAGGGGCTTTAGCGAGGCTTTGCCGTGGGGCCCGGCACAGCTGGTGTCGGGGCGGCAACCGTCTCCGGAGCGCACTCGCTTCCTAACGAAACGGAGCACCCCCTCATGAAGTCCGGACTAGCACGCAGGCTAGCCGCGGTAGGAGCCGGCACGGCCATGCTGGCGACGATGGCGACGGGCCTGCTGGCCTCGCCCGCGGCGGCTGCGAGCGCATCCAACCAGACGGCCGTCTCGGCCGTCGCCAAGCCGAAGCCCGCGGTTTCGGCAGGAACTCCCAAGGCGTCCCCCGCGCACTACGAGGGCCGCTGTCCCGCCAAGGTGACCTTCTCCTCGACCATCAAGGTGAAGGCCGTCGCGGCCAAGACCACGGTCGCCTACCGCTGGCTGCGCGGCGACGGCTCCAAGAGCCAGGTCAAGACCCTTGTTCTGAAGGGCAAGGGCGTCAAGGGCGTCACCGTCAAGGAGTCGACCACCTTCAAGGGTGACGTGAAGGGCTGGCAGGCCCTCCAGGTCCTCTCCCCCCGTGCCGCGACCTCCCGCAAGGGCTACTTCGAGGTCTCCTGCGGCGGCGGCAACGACGAGGGTGACGGCAAGGACGTCATCCAGAACAGCGTCGGCGCGCGGGTCTGGGTCGACGAGGGCAACTGTGAGGCTGCCCTGATCGGCCGCATCAGCGCCTCCAACCCGACCTGGGTGCACTACCGCTGGGTCGTCAACGGTGACGTCGTCGACCGCGACGCCGTCCGCGTCAACGGCTCTGCCAAGGTCGTCCACGTGATCAAGCCGCGTCACAACCTGAGCGGCTGGGCCGTTCTGGAGATCGTGGACCCGGATCACAGCTCCTCGAACCGCGTCGGCTTCAGGATCTGGTGCAAGGACGAGTCGCCGAAGGTGACCGCGTCCGTCAGCGCCCCTGACGCCTACACCGGCACCTGCCCGGTCAGCCGCACCTTCACCGGCACGATCGGTGTCTCCGAGGGCCGCGGCACCGTCAAGTACCGCTGGATCCGTGACGGCGTCGCCGGCGCCTGGCAGGACATCTTCTTCGATGGCCGCGGCTACCAGACCCGTACCGTGACCGACTCCTGGAGCGCCTCGGCGTCCGGGACGAGCAAGCGGGCGATCGAGCTCTACGGCGGTTCCACCACCGGTACCGTCGAGGGCAAGGTCACCTGCCAGGCGGCCCCCGAGGTCAAGTCCTGGGTCGTGGGCGAGAGCGTCTCGGCCACGCAGACCGCGGGCACCTGCCCCGCGGCCACCCTGTCCGGCACCGGCCAGATCTACGCCAGCGGTGCGACCACGGTCAACTACCGCTGGACCGTCGACGGTGTCACCGTCAGCTCCGGCCCGCTTGTCTTCACCGAGGCGGGCACCAAGACCGTGACCTTCACCAAGGCGACGAACGGCACCCACGGCGGCAGCGCGAAGCTGGCGATCGACGGGGCCGGCGCGCAGTCGGTGAACTTCAACGCGGTCTGCAACGTCTGAGCACGTGCCGGGACCTCCCGGAACGCGCTGAGCCGGGTCCCGCGCCCAACGCCGGGACCCACCTGGATTGATCTGGATTGAAGAGAGCGGCGGCCCCGTGCGCCGGGGGGCGCGGCGGGGGGTGTGGG
>NZ_JBFBCE010000056.1:0-59411 GCF_040689595.1 Streptosporangium sp. NPDC051023
GCGGCGCCGTCCGCGCCGCAGGCCCCCGCCGAAGCCGCCTGGAAGCAGCGCCTTCGGTGCTCGAAGCCGGTGTCCGGAGATGTGCCGGTGCCCGAAAGACGCGCGGTACCCCCTTCCGGCCGGCTCGGGGCGGGTGGGAGCGGTACCGCGCGTCGTGGAGCGGTGACCGCCCCCTACCAGGTGACCGGCAGCGCGTGCAGGCCGTAGTTGATGGAGTCGTCCTTGAACCTCAGCTCGCCGAACGGTACGGCGAGCCGCAGGCCGGGGACGCGCAGGAAAAGGGCCTCGAACACCGTCTGCAGTTCCAGCCGGGCCAGGTTCTGGCCGAGACACTGGTGCGAGCCGAAGCCGAAGCCCAGATGGTTGCGGGCGCCGGCGCGGTCGAGAAGGAGCTCGTCCGGGTCGTCGAACACCTCGGGATCCCGGTTGGCCCCGCTGATGAGCCCGAGCACGCCCTCTCCCGCCCTGATGGTGACATCGCCGAGTCCGACATCGTCGGTCGCGACCCTGGAGGTGGCGACCTCCGCGATCGTGAAGTACCGGATCAGCTCCTCGACGGCGTTGGGGATCCCGGCGGCGTCGGCCAGGATCGGGGCGAGCTGGTCGGGGTGCTCCAACAGCGCGACCGTGCCCAGTGCGATGATGTTCGCCGGGGCCTCGTGGCCGGCCATCAGGAGCATGAAGGCCAGCTCGACGAGGCCCTTGTGGTCCGCGACGCCTGGCTGGCCCCGCCTCCTGATCTGCCTGCCGAGCAGGTCGTCACCCGGCTCGCGCTCCTTCTCCGTGACCAGCCTGTCCAGGTAGGACAGCAGTTCTCCGAGCGCGGCGCCCGCCTGCTCGGGGGAGTCGCCGTCCATCAGGAGTGAGGAACAGCGCTGGAAGAGGTCGCGGTCGGCGTTGGGCACGCCGAGCAGCTCGCAGATCACGAGCAGCGGCACCGGGAACGCGAGCGCCTCGACCAGGTCGGCGGGCTTCGGCCCCGCCAGCATGCGGTCGAGGTGGTCGTCGACGATCCGCTGGATCCGCGGGCGCAGCGTTTTCGCCCGCCGTACGGTGAACTCGCCCGCGACCGCGCGCCGCGCCGCGGTGTGCTCAGGCGCGTCCATACCGATCAGGGACGTGTCGAAGGCATCGGTCGGGCGCATGTGCTCGGCCAGGAGGGGGAAGCCCGGGTCGCGCATGTTCGAGCTGAACCGGGGATCCGACAGCATGCTCCTGACGTCCCCGTACCGCGTGACAGCCCAGGCGGGCAGGCCGGTCGGCATCCTCACCTGCGATATCTCGGGGTGCTCGCGCAGTTTCCGGTACCCGGGGGCCGGGGCGAACGGACAGGTGCGTCGCATGGGATAGCTCGGCAGTCGGTCGGGTGGATCGGACATGGATACCTCACATGGCACGAAACAGGGCACGAAACACGGCACGGAATACGGCGCGAGGCTCGGGCTGGAGTGGCGGGCGGCCGGGTCAGCGAGGGCTGAGATCTCCCGTCTCGGCCGGACGGTCGCCACCGGGCTGTGCGTCCGCCCGCTGACGTTCCGGGGCCGACGGTCTGGCACGGGGCATCGACCACCTGCGGATGATCGGAACCTCAACCCGGGTGTAGAGGAGCCAGGACAGGAACCAGCACAGTACGTAGAGCCCGGCGATGAAAAGGATCGCGACGCCGGTGCCCCACTGTTCACGGGTGTACTTGTTCGCGTACCCCACCCATTCGCCCGCGAAGGCCGCGTGCACCGCGAAGATCACCGGGATATGGAGCAGGTAGAACGCGTAGGACATGTCGCCGAGCCGGACCATGGGCTTGCTGCTCAGTGGGGTGGCGTCGCCCTTCAGGTCCGCGGTCGCCAGCGCGCCGATCAGCAGGGCCATCGGCAGGGGGTAGAGGGCGGCGTAGCCGTACTCCTGGGGGAGGAGGTACAGGACCATGTAGACGCCCGCGACCAGCAGCGTGGCGGGGAGCACGCCGAGGCCGATCCAGCGCCGCGTCTTGACGATCCTGGCGAGGATCATCCCCACGACGAACTCCAGCGATCGGGGCAGCGGGAAGAAGTAGAGGAACCAGGCCTGTGGCCATGACTGGTTCGGAAAGACCCTGCCCGGCGCGTATCCGGACAGCGGCTGGGTGAGCAGCGGCAGCATCAGGACCACGAACGCCGCAGCCAGTGCCCAGAACCACAGTCGGGACGGCCGGATCTTGATGATCACTCTGTAGAGCAGCGGGAAGGCGGCGTAGCACGCCACCTCGACCGACAGTCCCCAGGTCGGCCCGTTCAGCTGGTACCAGATCATGGAGTCGTCGGGGAACCAGGTCTGCACCAGGAAGAGGTTCGCCAGTGCCGGTCCGACCCTGATCGTCTCGCCCGCCAGGACGAACATGCCCAGCGAGGCCAGCGCTATCAGGATGTGGCTCGGCAGCACCCGGACGAACCGCCTGCGCCAGAACAGCCGTGCGCGGTCGGTGGGTTTGGCCATCCAGGTCAGCACGAATCCACTCAGCACGAAGAAGGTCGAGACGGCGAGCTCGCCCATGTGGCCGTAGCCGGTGAGAACGCTGTACCGCTGTTCGACCGCGCTGTCGGCGAACACCGACAGCGCGACTCCGTGGGTGAGGAAGACGAAGAGGATGGCGATCACCCGTAATCCGGTCAGGGACGGAAGCCTGCCGGAAGCGACTTCTTGCGTAGAGGTCATGCGCAGCTGCTTTCCTGAGTGGATGTGCAGGGTGCCGGGTCTTCGTGGGGCGTGGTGACGTCAGCGGCCGGAGTTCTGCCGGGAGACCGCCGGTCGCATGGTGTCGAATATCGCCGCGGCGGCTTCGCTGACGACCGCGGGATTGGTGCGCACGTCGAAGACCACCGGCCCTTCCGCCGCCGAGGTCGCCGAGATCGCCGCCATCATGGCGCTGAGCCCCGGGAGGTCGGTGACGAGGTGCCCCTCGGCTCCGAAGCCCTCCGCGACTCCGCCGAGATCGGGGGTCGGGATCAGCGCGGACTCCGGCGGCAGTCCCTTGGCGCGCAGGGTGTGGAACTCCTGGCCCAGTCCCTGGTCGTTCAGCACGACCACGGTGAGGGGGACGCGGTAGCGCACGGCCGTCTCCAGCTCCTGGATGTTCATCAGGAAGCTGCCGTCCCCCGCGACCAGGGTGACGCGCTGGCCCGGCCTGGCGAACGAGGCGCCGATGGCGATGCCAAGCCCCTGGCCGATGCAGCCGAACGACGGCGCGAAGACGAACCGGTCCGGGGTCGTCACGGTCAGCAGCTGGCATGGGAAGGCACAGAAGTGGCCGCCGTCGCTCACCACGAACCGCGACTCCTCGAGCGCGTGATCGAGGCCCACCATCACGCGGCGCGGGTCAAGCGTGCCCTTCCCGTCCCGGAACTCGATCGCCGCCACTGCGCCGGCGGCGATGAGCTTCTCCAACGTGTCACGCCGTTGCCCGTCGCGGGCGGAGCCGAGTGCCGGCGAGCCGAGTATCGCGTCCAGGGTCAGGGCCGCGTCTCCGGCCAGTTGCAGCGCGCCGGGGAAGTGGTCGCCCAGGCTGTCCGGATCGCTGTCGATCTGGATGACCTCGGCACCCGTGAGCAGCGTGCCGTTCCTGGTGGTCCACGTGTTGAGGCTGGCGCCGACGGCCAGGACACAGTCGGCCTCGCCAAGATGACGCTCCGCCAGCGAGGACCCCAGCCCCCCGGAAACGCCGACCGTGAGCGGATGGCTCGCGAGAAGCCCCTTGGCGAGGAGCGAGGTGGCGATCGGAGCGCCGAGCCTGTCGGCCAGCTCGGCCAGCTGCGTCTGCGCGCCGAGTGCCCCCCTGCCGGCCAGGAGAGCCGGTCGTGAGGCCCGGGTGAGAAGGAAGATCGCGCGGTCGATCATGGCCTTCGGCGGGACGCCGGACCACGTCCTCGCTCCCTCGCGTTCCCACGGGACCTCGTGCGCGGGGGACAACTGCACGTCGAGCGGCGCGTTGAGCACCAGCGGCCCGCGGCCAGAGCCGAGGTGCCGGAAGACCAGCCGCAGGTCCTCACCGAGGGTCTGCGGAGTCCGCAGGTCCAGCACCGCTCCCGCGGTGGCCTCGGCGAAGGCGCGCTGGTCGAAGTTCTGGATGTGATGCCGGTCCTCCCTCGGGGTGTCACCGGCGATCAGCAGCACCGGCGAACGCGCCCTTCGCGCCACGAGCAGCGAGGTCGCGGTCTGGGTCAGCCCCGGGCCCTGGGTGACGCAGCAGACCCCGAACCCCCGCCCGGCCCGGGTGTATCCGTCGGCCATCGCGGTCGCGTTCTGCTCGTGACGGGCGTGCACCAGCTCCACACCCCTGGCCGCCAGCGCGGTCAGCAGGTCGAGGTTGCCGTCTCCCATCACGCAGAAGACGTGCCTGACGCCTCTGCGGACGAGCGCCTCCGCGAGAACGTCCGAGACCTTCATGACGCCGTGCCCGTCGCGCGGCGAGCGGCGGGGACGGCCTCGTGGAACTCCGCGCTGCTCAGCACCCGCTTCGCCTTGCCCTCGTACCTCGGCAGGCAGGAGGGCGGCATGACGTGTACGGCGAGCCGCAGGCCGAGCCGGTCGGCGAGGTGGACGGAGAGCTCCTGCTGGATGCGGTCCGCCTGCTGTGGCCAGGCTTCGGGCCGTGCCTCGGCGTAGACGGCGGCCTCGGTCGCGCGCAGTCCGTCGGGATCCTTGTCGACGACCAGCTGCCATCCGTCGCCGACCGCGCTGTGCTGGCTGATCACGTCCTCGACCTGTGACGGGAGCACGAGGGTTCCGCGGATCTTGAGGATGTCGTCGCTGCGCCCGGAGACCCAGGATATTTTCGGGTGGGCCCGGCGTCCGCAGGGACAGTGCCAGGCGTCGGACGCCCAGGCGGTCAGGTCGCGGGTGCGCCAGCGCAGCATCGGTGACGCCTCTCGCTGAAGCGTGGTGATCACCAGCTCCCCGGGAACTCCCGGCTCGGTGATCGGCTCACCGGTGACGGGGTCGATGATCTCGATCAGGTAGTGGTCCGACCACACGTGCGACTCGCGCCGCTTCAGGGAGTATTCGCAGCTCGCGGCGACGAAGGGACCGCCAAGCTCTGTCGTGCCGTAGGTGTTGTGCGTCCTGAATCCCGGGGGCATGACCTCGGCGAGCCGCTGCTGGGCCGCTCTTGTCAGGGGTTCACCGCCGAAGACGCCCACCCGCAGCTTCCAGTCCTCCTTCGGGGTGATCCCGGTCTCGGCGGCGCGCTCGGCGAGGAGCAACGCGAAGGACGGCGTGCACGAGATCGTCGTGCAGCCCAGATCGCGGAGCCGTTCGATCGTGACCCCGGTCCGTCCCGGCCCCGCGGGAATGGCCGTCACCCCCAGCCGCTCGTACGCGCGGTCGAGCGCGGAGCCCCCTATCCAGAGGCCGTAGGCGTACGACTGCCAGGCGATGTCGCCCTGACCGACGCCGAACGCGGTGAGGTGGCGGGCGCCGAGCTCCGCGAGCGCGTCGAGGTCGTTCGCGGTGAACCCGACGTTGCACGGCGGGCCCGTGGTGCCGCTGGTCGCGTGGAAGCGGGCCACCCGCTCCAGCGGCACGCCGAGCATGCCCCACGGCTGTAGCTCCCGTAGCTGCTCCTTGCCCATGAACGGCAGCGCGCCCACATCGGCGACGCCTCGGATGTCGCCGGGATCCACACCGGCCGCGCGGAACGCCGCCCGGTAATACGGGACGGTACGGCAACGGGCGAGCATGTCGCGGAGAAGAACGGACTGGTACTCGGCCATTCTGTCCGGGTCGTAACTCTCCATGGCGGAATTCCAGTAATCCAGTGATGCTGTCATCGGGACACCTTTTCGGCGCGAACCGTACTGGGTTCTGGGGAGGCTGGAATACGTGGGCGACGTCCCGTGGGCCGCGTTCCGACCCTCGATCTCCAATTACTCAAGCTCGAAGACGACAGATGACGCAAGGCCTTGAACGGTGGTTTTCCGGACACATTTCCAGCCGCCGTCGCCGAAGACGCCTTCCCATTCCTCCAGGGTCGGAATGTAGACGTTCATCATGGCGTGCGCGACCTCGAAGCCCAGTGTGAAGATCTCCTGCTCCCCGTCCGGGACGCCGACGGTCCGCGTCTTGTCGCCGAGCAGCATCCTGCGGGCGTTGGGGAACAGCTCGCGCAGCCTGCGGAGCGTGGCGACGCACGATTCCCGCGGCCAGAAGTCGTGGCCCATCATGAAGCAGGTCAGCAGATCGACCTCATCGAATTCCTGGCGGGGGGCCATCGACCGGACGTCGAGTTCGCCGAACGTGATCCGGTCCGTGAGCCCCGCGGCCGCCACATCGGAGGCCGCGGTCTCCAGTGAGGGACCCGCGTTGTCGAGGCCGATGCCCTTGGTGCCGGGGTAGCGCTCGGCCAGCTGTATGAGTCGCTCACCGCTGCCGCAGCCGAGGTCGGCGACCACGGAGAATGAATAGTCCAGATTCTCCATTCCCGTCCAGAAGGCAGGGTCGAAGCATTTCGCGTTGATGTCACGGCAGGCGAAGCTGATGGCCTTCGGATCGCGCCGGTAGTAACGACCGATCCGGTTCTCGTTCCGCAGCACGGAGGGCATCTGCGTGAACAGTTCCGAGCAGCCCCTGACGAGCCAGTGGAAGAACGACTTCGTGCGGAACACCTCGGCGAAATTGGCGCCGACGACCACGGCCTGGCCGTCCCTCTCGACCACGTTCACGCTGTTCATGGCGGCGAACATGCCGGTCGTCGACGGTGTGTGAAGGTTGTTCCTTGCGGCGAAGTCGTCAATGTTCAGTGAGCCCTTTTCGTTTAGCTCGTCAAGGGCTCCCAATTCCCATGCCGCGGCGATCGCCCACGAGGCCACGGTCGAATTGAACACATCCGCGGTCGCGCGTACCGCCGTCTCGTTCTCGACATCGGGCAGCAATGTACTACCTGCGCTTTCTGTGGCTAAACGGCGCTAATTCCCTCGTTGCCGAGCATGGCACAGGGGTGGGCGAGATAGAACCCTGGCCAAAAAACTGCGCAATCCACAAGAAATGTCATCATGGGCCGCCGAGGTGAGCCGTGCCGGATCCTGTCGCGTTCCTGATTTCCGGTGAAAGATTTCCGGTGAAAAGGGCGGGCGCGCCGCGGGCGGCTCAGCGTCTGTCGACGAACCCCGTCCGGTAGGCCCATACAACGGCCTGGGTCCGGTCACGGACGTTCAGCTTGCCCAGAACGTGTTTGATATGGGTTTTCACGGTTTCCAGGGAGACGTGCATCGAGCGCGCGATCTCGGTGTTCGACAGGCCGTCCGCGAGCGCGCGCAGTACGTCGGCCTCCCTCTCGGTGAGCCGCGCTGCGAGGGTGGCGTCCCGGTCGCCGGGACCACGCCGGGAGGCGAGCGTCTCCAGAAGCCTGCGGGTCACCGAGGGGGCGATCAGCGCGTCGCCGCCCGCGACGGTGCGGATGCCCGCGACCACCTGTTCCGGGGTCGCCCGTTTGAGGAGGAAGCCGTCGGCGCCCGCGGCGATGGCGTCGTCGACGACCTCGTCGAGGTCGAACGTGGTGAGCACGAGCACCCGTGGCCTGGGCTGCTCCCATGACGTGATCTCACGGGTCGCGCGGACGCCGTCGTAGCCGGGCATCCGCACGTCCATCAGGACGATGTCCGGTCCGCTGGCCCTGATCCCGTGTACAGCCTCCCTGCCGTTCGCCGCCTCCCCCACGACGCTGATGTCCCGCTCGGCCTCAAGGAGGGCTCGCAGCCCGCCCCTGACCAGTGCGTCGTCGTCGGCGAGGAAAACCCTGATCACGACCGTCCCGCCCCCGTCCCGCCGGGCAGGAAGGCCCGTACGCTGAAACCACCCGTCACGGGTCCCGCCTCGAGGTCTCCGCCCTCAAGTCGTGCCCGCTCCCTCATGTTGACCAGGCCTCGCCCCGCCACCGGCGCGGGAATGCCGGTTCCCTCGTTGGTCACCTCGAGGAGAACCCTGTCGTCGACCTGCGCCAGGTCGACCCGGATACGGCCGCTGTCGGTGTGCCGCAGCGCGTTGGTCACGGCCTCCTGGATGATCCGGTACAGCGCCCGCGCCCCGCTGGGGGCCAGGTCGACCTCGCCGGTGTTCAGCTCCAGATCACGCCCGGCGGCGCGCACCCGCCCGGCCAGCTCACCGAGGTCCGCCGTCGTGGGTTCCGCGGTCACGTGTCCCGCGCCGTCGGCGGCCGGATGAAGGACGCGGAGCAGGCGGTCCAGCTCGTCGAGCGCGCCCCGGCCGAGCGTCTCGATGTGCCCGAGCGCCTCGTGGCCGAAGTCCGGGTTCTCCGCGAAGACCCGCCTGCCGACTCCGGCCTGCATGACCATCACGTTGACCGCGTGGCCCAGCGCGTCGTGCAGCTCGCGGGCCAGCCGGGCACGCTCCTCGATCAGGACCCGCTCGGCGAGCATGGCTCGCTCCCTGGCCTCGCTCAGGAAACGGGCCTCGGCCGCGACGGTGTACGCGCGCCTGCTCAGCGTGGCGTCACCCGCGACCGTCGCGATCAGGAAGCACATGGTGATGCCCGACAGTTCGAGCAGGCTCACCGAGCCGCGGTCCAGCACGAGGTACCCGCCGACCGCCGACGCGGTGACGAGGGCCGCCGCCAGCCGCCGCAGCCAGCCGCCGTGCAGCGAGAAACAGGTGAAGAGCGCGATCCACGCGGGCCACTGCACCACGGTCACGGCGTATCCCGCCGCCTCGTTGACGACCAGGGCCGTCGACGCGGCGGTGAGCACCAGGAGCGGAGTGACCTGCCGCCAGAGCAGGAACAGCGGCGCGGCCGTGACGAGGACGAGCCCGAGAAGGTCGACGTCCCGGTAGGGCGGCCCCGCGGCGGCCAGCAGGCTCGCGGCGGCGGAACCGGCGGCCAGCGCGCCCGCCAGCCAGTAGTCGGCGCGGGCTGGCCGGGTACGGCGGGATCCACCGGTCTCGCCCGGCTGGGGGGTGCGCATGCCCTCATCCTGCACCTGATCCCGGCCGGGCGGTCAACACCCGGGCCCGCGTTCTCCCAGGTCCTCCCTCGAATGAGGGAGGCCGATCTCCCTCGGAGGCGGGGCGACCGCCGCGCCGTCGCGCCCTAGCTTTGTGGACGACCGGCCGGCAGGGGCCTGAGGCCAACCGGTCCACCGGCCCGCGGGCTTCGCGGACGACCGGTCGGCGGGGCCTGGCGGATGACCGGCCCGCAGGCTTCGCGAGCCATCGGCCAACGGTGACCAACAGTGACCCATCGGCCAACCGTGACCCATCGGCCAACGGTGACCAACAGTGACAGGGAGCATGTTCGTGGTAATGACCGAAGGAGGGCCCCGGCGAGGTTCGACCCGCCGTGGCACGGTCGCGCTGTGGTGGATCGTCCTGAGCGCGGCCGCGATCGCGGTGGTGGCCCCCATGCCGTATCTCACCGATTCGCTGCGGCACCTCGCCCAGGATAACGGCGAGATCGCGGCCAACTACGCGTACCGGCCGCTGTGGGCTCAGGTGGCCTTCTACCTGCACGTCTGCTTCGCCGGCCTCGCGCTGCTGGTGTCGCCCGCGCAGTTCGTGACGCGGCTGCGCGTGCGGGCCCCGCGGGTCCACCGGATCTGCGGGCGTATCGCGACGGGCTGCATCTGGATCGCCGGTCCAGCGGGACTGGTGATGGCGCCGCTGAACCTGGCGGGCCCGGTGGGGGCGGTCGGATTCGGGACGCTGGCCGTACTGTGGACCGGTTTCGCCGTGGCGGCGTACCGGGCGATCCGGCGGGGTGACGTCGCCTCGCATCGTGACTGGGCCATCAGGGCCTTCGCGATGACATACGCCGCGGTGATGCTCAGGCTCTGGCTCGTCGTTCTCGATCCGCTCCAGGTCGCGATCGGCCTCGACGCCGACACCGCCTTCCAGCGCTCCTACCTGATCGTCTCCTTCCTGTGCTGGGTCCCCAACCTCCTGGTCGCCGAGGGCATGCTGCGGCGGAACCGCAACCGGAACCGGAACCGGCGGCAGGTTTCCGAGACCGGGCAGCCCCGGCCCGCGGACAGGATGAACCACGTCGTCCGCTGACCCCGTCCCGCCCCCGCCTCACCGGAACCGATCGCGGGGCGGTGTCTCCTTTGACGGTCAGCGGGTCCCGGTGCGTTGCGAGGCGGCGGCCCTCGGGTGCAGGTCGGCCAGGGTCAGCCGGTGCACGGGCGGGCCGGGCAGGATCGTCTGGCGGACCGCGGTGAGGTCAGGGCCGCTGTGCACGAGTTCGCCGGGTTCCAGCAGCCGCCAGTCCGGGTTGTCATCCATCCGTTCGCTGGCGACCACCAGCGCGGGCGCACCGGCCAGGTCGTCGGAGTGCACGCGCATTCGGCCGCCGGTACCGGTGTGGTCGAGGTGCCGATCGCCGTGCCGGCCGCCGGGGGCGCGCTCCAGCAGGTACAGCTCGTGGGTTTCCGGGTAGCGCAGCGCCCACAGCCCGTCCGGGGTGACGAGGACCAGGTTGAGGGCGTAGAGCGGCAGGTTCGCGGCGATCCATCGGGTCGCGTGCGTGATTCCGGCGGTGACGTCCCCGTCGTGCGCGCGGATCTCCTTGGTGATCAGGGCGAACACCCGCTCGGAGTCGGTTTCGCCCTTGACCAGTGACCGGTCGTCGCCGAGCCGCGCGTCGAGCAGGTCCAGGCCTTCGACCACCCCGTTGTGCGCGAACAGCCGTCCGTCCTGCTCGAAGGGGTGGGTGTTGCGGGCTGTCAGGCCGCCGGTCGAGGCGAACCGGACATGGGCCACGAAGGTGGTCGACCGTACCTGTCTGGCCTCCTCGGCGAAACGCCGGTCGGCGTAGGCGGCGATGGGGGCCTTGTGCAGCTCCGGGGTGCCGTCCGCGTCGAAGTAGCCGAGGCCGGTCCCGTCGGGGTCGCGGTGGCCCTGCGCGCTCAGGCTGTCCGGGGCGTCCAGCAGCCAGAAGGTGGCACGGGTCCTTCGCGGAGCACTGCTCATGCCGAACAGGCGGCACATCTCGGTGCCTCCCTCCCCATCGTCCCTTCCCTTCGACGGTCCGAAGGGGGGCGGGGCCGCAGATACGGGGCCGCTCGCGTCCCGCGCCCCTCAGATCCTCCGCCGTGGGCCCATGCGGTGCGGTGCCCCCGAACCGGGCTTACCCAGGTGATACGACAGTTTTGACGGCGGATGACGCCACTCTCACGCTGTCGGTGGGGCGGGCTGCGTACGGCGGGCGGCGGGTCAGACCGTTGAGGGCCCCAGGGGCGCGGAGGGGAGTTCCGATCGGGCCGGTTTCTTCAGTTCCACGAAGATCGCATGTGTCCAGGTGATCCCGGCTGGGAGCTTGATGGACGGCGGACGGCGGTCGGGGAAGTCGGGAACCGGTGGCAGATCTTGCCGGATTCGCGGTGAAGTCGCAGGTAGAAGGGCTTTGGTGGAGGCCCGGGGTGGCGCAATCTCTCCGTTATGCCATTTTCCCTACTCATTTAATAGGCTTTTTCCTGTGAGGCGGTCCGACGGCCTCCGGGAGGCGGAATGGACAAGGCGACGGCCGTACCCGTCACGGCCGACACGCGGCGGAGCAGGGCCGACCGGGCCAGGCAGGTGGCCGACCTGCTCCGGCGGGAGATCGTGCACGGAGGGTTGCGCGAGGGGCGGCTGCCGCTTGAGGCAGCGCTCGCCCGCGAGTTCGGCACCTCGCGCAACACCATGCGCGAGGTGCTCGACCTGCTGCGCGAGGAGGGACTCGTCGAGCGCTGCCCCGGCGTCGGCACGACGGTCGCGGGGGAGAAGTACCCGCACGACCTGCACCGGCTGCTCGGTCTGGCCGAGACCCTCCACGAGCACGGCCGGGTGAGCAACGAGGTTCGCACCATGGGCCTCATCGAGCCGCCCGCCGCGGTCGGGCGGAGACTCGGGCTCGCGGCGGGGGAGCCGGTCGTCTACCTCGAACGGCTGCGCCGCCTGAACGGCCTGCCGCTCTCGCTCGACCTGACCTACCTCGTCCGCGACGTCGGCGAACCGCTGTTCGACGCCGACCTCGAACGCAACGACATCTTCGTGCTGCTGGAACAGGTCACCGGACAGCCGCTCGGCAGGGCGGAGCTGACCATGGAGGCCGTCAACGCCGACGCCCACACCGCGGCCGTGCTCGACGCTCCGCGCGGCGCCGCCCTGCTCATGATCGAGCGACTCACCCATCTGTCGGACGGGCGCCCGGTCGACCTGGAGTTCGTCCGGTTCCGGGGAGACCGCCTGACCATGCGCGGCCACCTGCACCGTGACCCCGAGGAGGACACATGCCTCTGATCAACCAGCGTCTCGAGGTCCCGGTGACCATCGACGAGGCGCTGTGCATCGACGGCTGCACGCTCTGCGTCGAGGCCTGCCCGCTCGACTCGCTCGCCATCAGCGACGAGACCGGCAAGGCGTACATGTACGTCGACGAGTGCTGGTACTGCGGCCCCTGCGCCGCCCGCTGTCCCGTGGACGCGGTCACCATCAACATTCCCTACCTGCTGCGATGAAGGACCTGCTGCGATGAAGGGCCACAAGGAGATGAGACCCCTCCGCGCGGCGGCGCTGGCCGCCCTGATGCTCGTCGTGCCCGGCTGCTCGGTCGCCGGAGCCGCAGGCGACGGCTCCGGCGGTCCAGGCGGTTCCGGCGGCGAGAAGATCCGTCTCGTCGTCGGCTACCAGTCGAAGACGATCAACACTGTGACCGCGGGAACGCTGCTGCGCTCGCTCGGCTACCTGGAGAAGCGGCTCGGCGACAAATACGCCGTCGAGTGGCAGGACCACGACACCGGCGCCCCGATCACCGCCAAGATGGTGGCGGGGAAGGTCGACATCGGCTCGATGGGCGACTACCCCCTGCTGATCAACGCCTCCCGCACCCAGGGGGTCGAGTCGGCCCGCACCGAGCTGGTCTCCATCACCGGCTACAACCTGCACGGCGCGCTCAACATGGTCGTGGTCCCCAAGGATTCCAGCGCCAAGACGCTCGCGGACCTCAAGGGAGCCAGGATCTCCACGAGCGTCGGCTCGGCCGGGCACGGCACCCTGGTGCAGGCGCTGGAGAAGGCGGGGATCGACCCGGTCGGCGGCGTCGAGACCGTCAACCAGCAGCCCCCGGTCGGCGCCTCGGCGCTGGAGGCGGGCGGCGTCCAGGCGTACGCGCAGTTCGTCGCCTGGCCGGGGCTGCTGGTCTTCCAGGACAAGGCCCGCCTGCTCTACGACGGCGCGGCCCTGAACGTGCCGACCTTCCACGGCGTCGTGCTCCGCCAGGCCTACGCCAAGGAGCACCCGGAGGTGGTCGACGCGTTCCTGAAGGCGCAGATCGACACCACCCGCTACCTGCACGAGCACCCGCTCGAGGCGGCGCAGAGCGTGGCGCGGGAGACCGGCCTGCCTCCCGAGGTGGTCTACCTCTACAACGGCCCCGGCGGCATCTCCACTTTCGACGTCACCCTCAAGCCGCAGCTGCGGGCCGCTCACGAGCACGACGTGCCCTACCTCAAGCGTATCGGCGACGGGTTCGCCGGGGTCGACGTCGCGAGGTTCGTCAACGACGCCTACCTGCGTAAGGCGTACGGCCCCGCCTACGAAACCGACGTCGCCTCGACCGCCAACCCCGCCAGGATCACCGGCACCGACCCGGTCTGCTCGGTCCCCGTCGACGATCCCGCGACGGCCTCCGAGCTGTGGCTCTCCGGCGAGACCGGCACCCGGCCAGCGGCGACGCCCACCTGCCTTCTCCGGCAGATCGCGAAGGCGACCAAGGCGGGCACGCCGACGGTCCGCGCCGCGTACGTTCCCGACGCCGCCACCGGAACCCGCTGGTTCGCCGACCGGTCCTTCTGGGTCAGGGACCCGGCCGCCGCGAAGAACGCCCGGTTCCTTCCCTTCACCACCGAGGACGGGGCCAAGGCCTACCGCGACGCCCACCCCAAGGCTCAGGCCGTCTCCTACGCCGACGCCCTGGAGGCCGCGGGCGCGGAGGGCGACTCCTGATGACCGGCGCCCGGACCACCCGCCGCCCCCCGGTGCCCGCCGCTCCCGCCGCCGCTCCCGTCGCCACGGACGCCGTCATCGGCACCGGCGCTCCCGCGACCGCCTCCGCGGACGCTGCCGTGGACGCCTCCGTGACCGGCGCCGACGCCGCGACGGATGCCGCGACCGCCCTCGCGGCGGGCGGTACGGCGGGCCGCGCCGCCGTACGATGGACGACCCGCGCCGCCTCCCTACTGGTGGCGGCCGGGCTCTGGCAGGTCCTCACCGTGACCGACGCCCGCCTCTGGCTGAGGTTCGACCGCCTGCCCACCCTCGACGAGATCGCCGGACGGTTCGCCGGGCAGCTGACGACCCGCCTCTACTACCTCGACCTGGTGCAGAGCCTCATCCGCATCCTCACCGGGTTCGCGCTCGCCGCGGTCGCGGGGATCACCGTGGGCGTCCTGATCGCCCGGTCCCGGCGCGCGGGCGACGTGCTGCTGCCGCTGGTCGAGGTGGTCCGGCCGATCCCCGCCATCGCCCTGGTGCCGATCGCGATCCTCCTGTTCCCCACCGACGAGCAGGGGATCGTGTTCATCACCTTCACCGCCGCCTTCTTCCCCGTGATGGTCAGCACGCGGCACGCCGTACGGGCGCTGCCGACGCTGTGGGAGGACGCGGTCAGAACGCTCGGCGGGAGCCGCAGGCACGTCCTGTGGAACGTCGTCCTGCCCGGCACCCTGCCGGGCGTCTTCGGTGGCCTCTCGGTCGGCATGGGCGTGGCGTGGATCTGCGTCATCTCCGCCGAGATGATCTCCGGCGAGTTCGGGGTCGGCTACCGGACCTGGCACGCCTACACGGTCGTCGACTACCCGGGAGTGATCGTCGGCATGGTCACCATCGGTGCCCTCGGCTGGCTGACCTCGGCCGTCATCGAGCTGATCGGCCGGCGGGTCACCCGCTGGCTGCCCCGCGCGGAAGGAAGCAGGAGATGACGTCGCTCACCGAGAGGGGCGGCCTGACCACGGGACGGCCGGTGGGCCGGGCCGTACGGCGGGCCACCGCGGGCGGCCTCGGCGAGGGAGGCGGCGCCGGCCTGGCGTTCCGCCTCGAAGGAGCCGCCCTCGGCTACGGCCGGGACACGGTGCTGCGCGACGTCGAGCTGGACGTCGCGCCCGGCGAGGTCATGGTGGTCGTCGGGGCCTCCGGATCCGGCAAGTCCACGCTGCTGCGCGCGCTGGCAGGACTGCTTCCGGCGCACGAGGGGCGCATCCTCGCCGGAGGCGAGCCGGTCACCAGCCCCTCGGCTGACCGCGCCATGGTCTTCCAGGACGACGGCCTGCTGCCGTGGCGTTCCGTCCGGCGCAACGTCGAGCTGCCGCTGGGCATCCGCGGCGTCCCCCGGCGCGAGCGCCGGCGGGCAGCGGAGGAGTGGATCGAGCGGGTCGGGCTGGCAAAGGCGGCGGATCGCCTGCCCAGGGAACTGTCCGGCGGCATGCGCCAGCGGGTGCAGCTCGCCCGTGCCCTGGTCGGCGCGCCACGCGCGGTGCTGATGGACGAGCCGTTCGGCGCGCTGGACGCGCAGACCCGCGCGGGCATGCAGCGCCTGCTGCTGGACGTGCTGCGGGACACCGCCGCGACGGTCGTGTTCGTCACCCACGACGTCGACGAGGCGCTGCTGCTGGCCGACCGCGTCGCCGTGCTCGGCCGCACCGGTGTCAGGGCCGTCCTGGAGGCGCCGGACGACGCGGGCACCGACGCCACCGCCCGCGCGGCCCTGCGCGAACGCATCCTGGAGGAGCTGTGATGGAGATTCCGCCGATCGAGGAGCGCCTCGAGCTGGAGTGCGAGGTGCTCGTCGTCGGTGGCGGGACCGCGGGCACGATGGCCGCGATCACCGCCGCCGAGCACGGCGCGCGGGTGCTGCTGCTGGAGAAGGCCCACGTACGGCACAGCGGAGCCCTGGCCATGGGCATGGACGGGGTCAACAACGCCGTCATCCCCGGCAAGGCGACCCCGGAGGACTATGTCGCCGAGATCACCCGGGCCAACGACGGGATCGTCAACCAGCGGACCGTCAACCAGACCGCCACTCGCGGGCACGACATGGTCCGCAGGCTCGAACGCTACGGCGTGAAGTTCGAGAAGGACGAGTACGGCGAGTACGCCGTCCGCCGCGTGCACCGCTCGGGCAGCTACGTGCTGCCCATGCCCGAGGGCAAGGACGTCAAGAAGGTCCTCTACCGGGTGCTGCGCCGTCGCGACATCAGGGACAGGGTCAGGATCGAGAACCGGGTCATGCCGGTCCGCGTGCTGACCGACGGCGGCCGGGCGGTGGGCGTCGCCGGGTTCGACACGCGCAGCGGACGGTTCGTCACCGTGCGGGCCGGGGCGGTCATCCTGGCCACCGGAGCCTGCGGGCGGCTCGGCCTGCCCGCGAGCGGCTACCTCTACGGCACCTACGAGAACCCGGCCAACGCCGGGGACGGCTACGCCATGGCCTACCACGCGGGCGCCGAGCTGAGCGGCATCGAGTGCTTCCAGATCAACCCGCTGATCAAGGACTACAACGGCCCGGCCTGCGCCTACGTCGCCAACCCGTTCGGCGGCTACCAGGTCAACAACCAGGGGGAGCGGTTCGTCGACTCCGACTACTGGTCGGGCCAGATGATGGCCGAGGTCGCCGCGGAGATCGCCTCCGCCCGCGGCCCGATCTACCTCAAGCTCTCCCACCTGCCCGACGAGACCGTCTCCGCGGTGGAGAACATCCTGCACTCGACCGAGCGGCCGACTCGCGGCACCTTCCACGCCGGGCGCGGACACGACTACCGCACCCACGACGTGGAGATGCACATCTCCGAGATCGGCCTGTGCGGCGGCCACTCGGCCTCCGGCGTGTGGGTGGACGAGCACGGCGCCACGACCGTCCCGGGCCTGTACGCGGCGGGCGACCTGGCGTGCGTCCCGCACAACTACATGATCGGCGCCTTCGTCTTCGGCGACCTCGCCGGAGCCCACGCCGCCGCGCACCACGCGGTCCCGGAGACGGTTCCCGAGGACCAGGTCGCCGCCGCGCACGAACTCGTCTACCGCCCGTTGCGTAATCCCGAGGGGCCGCCGCAGCCGCAGGTCGAGTACAAGCTGCGCCGCTTCGTCAACGACTACGTCGCCCCGCCGAAGACCGGCGCCAAGTTGGAGATCGCGCTGGAGTCCTTCGAGCGCATGCGCGAGGAGATCGCCGCGATGGGCGCGCGTACCCCGCACGAGCTGATGCGCTGTGTCGAGGTGGACTTCATCCGGGACTGCGCGGAGATGGCCGCCCGCTCCTCGCTGGTTCGGACCGAGAGTCGCTGGGGCCTGTATCACGAACGGGCCGACCTGCCCGGACGCGACGACGCGGGCTGGCTGTTCCACCTGAACCTGCGCAGGCGATCCGATGGCGCGATGGAGTTCCTCAAGCGTTCCGTCGAGCCGTACCTGGTGCCCGTCGAGGGGTTCCAGCCGGTCCAGGCGGACCCCGTGCTCGTCGGCGCCCACACCAGCGCCCCGGTGCACAGGGCCGAGGAGACCCGGTCAGGTCAGACCGCCGTCGGGCGTTCGCCCCGGATCCTGGAGCTGCACCGGCTCGCCGAGGAGCAGCCGCCGGTCGACCGGCTCGCCCCCTATCTCGCCGACGCCGACCCCAAGGTGCGCAGGGCGGCGATCGCGGTGCTCACCGAGACCGTGCCGGAGGGTGCGGGAGAGGCGCTGGTCGCCGCGCTCGCCGACGACCACGGCATGGTACGGCGGGCCGCGGCGAGCGGCCTGCGGGAACTGGTCGAGGTGCTGCCCGCGACCTCCGGGCTCGGGACGGGCCTCCTCACGCGGGCGCAGAGCGCCGACGCCGTGGTCCGGAGCACCGTGCTGGACGTCCTGCGCGCCCTGCGTCTGGGGAAGCGGGACGTCTTCGTCGAGGGGACGCGGGACGCCGACCACCGGGTGCGCATCGAGGCGATCCGGGGCCTGATCTCCCTGGACGAGTCCGAACTGGTGGCCGCGGCCGCGGGCGACGCCTCCCGGGAGGTCCGCGTCCGGGTGGCCACGGGGCTGGGCACGATCGGCAAGCCGTCGGCGGTGCTGGCGGAGCTCGCGGGCGACTCCGACCCGCTCGTCAGGGCGGCGGCCCTTGAGTCCTCCGGTGTCACCGGCTCCCCGCTGACCGCGCGGGCCGTACGGGCGCTCGTGGATCCCGCCTGGCAGGTGCGGGTCGGCGCGGCCCGCTGCCTCGGCGCCTCCGGCCCTGAGGATGCGGCCGGTCCGCTCGCCGCCGCCGTGGCCGACGACAACCTCGACGTGCGCAAGGCGGCCGTGCTCGCCCTGACCTCGTGGGCGGCCAGACCGGAGATCGCCACCGCGCTGAACGTCGCCCTGTCCGACCCCGACGCGGACGTCCGCGCCTACGCCCGCAGGGCCCTGTCCGGCTGAGCACCTCGGCGGTCAACCGCGCCGTTGGCGGCCCCCGCGATCCTCACACCGTCAGGGCAGATGTGTGTGAGGGTTGTCGGGGGCGCTCTCGTCGCCGCAGACCATGAGCAGCACAGAGGCGCGGGTCTCGCCCAGTGAGCGGACCTTGTGCGGTGTGGTGGCCCTGAAGTAGACCGAGTCGCCCGCCGCGAGCTCGACGGTGTGGGACGGGAAGAGGAGCTCGGCCCGCCCTTCGTGGACGAAGAGGAACTCCTCGCCGTGGTGGTCCCTGAAGGGGACGTGGTCGGCGTCGTGCGGTGGATACAGCATGAACGGCGTCATCCGCTTGGCGCCGGCCTGCAGAGCGATGCCCTCGTAGCGGGAACCGGCCTCCTGGTCCGGCGTGAGCGGGTGTCGTTCCCCCGCCCGGGTGACCGTGACGTCGCTCAGCTGTTCCGAGTCCACGAAGAGTCTGTCGAGATGGACGTCGAGCGCGCGCGCGAGCGCCACGCTCACGGCGATGGACGGCGTGCTCTGGCCGCGTTCGACCTTGGAGAGATAGCTCTTGGTCACTCCGGAGCGTTCCGCGAGGGCCTCAAGGGTCATCAGCCGCTCCTTGCGTAGCTGCCGTACCCGGTTGATCACCTGGTGTTCCCTTCGCGCCTGGTCGACAGGCTGAGTGCGGTTGGAGAAATCGTATACGTGGCCTTCAGGTGGTCTCCCTGGTCTGGACGAAACCTCAGGACACCTTGTTTCCTTCATGACACATTGTGTCCTATAGTGATGAGTGTTTCCTAACGTGTCGGGAGACGGGGCGGCCGGAGACACCGGAGCCCGGAAGGGGAGCTGCCATGGCGAAGACCCTGCGAGAGAAGAAGGACGTGCTTGTCGACCGCGCCCAGCGGCAGATGAGCGGACACTTCGGTGACTCGAAGCTGACAACCCGGCAGAAGCTGGCCCTGACCTGCCGCATCCTGTTCGACGGCGGCCACGACGCGGGGCTCGCGGGCCAGATCACCGGCCGCGGCGAGGAGCCGGGCACCTACTACACCCAGCGGCTCGGCCTTGGGTTCGACGAGATCACCGAGGAGAACCTGCTGCTGGTCGACGAGGATCTCAACGTCCTGGAAGGGGAGGGCATCCCCAACCCCGCGAACCGGTTCCACTCCTGGGTCTACCGCGCCCGCGAGGACGTCAACTGCATCGTGCACACGCACCCGCTGCACGCGGCGACGCTCGCCATGCTGGAGGTCCCCCTGGAGATCTCCCAGATGGACACCACGCCCCTGTACGACGACTGTGCCTTCCTGAAGGACTGGCCGGGCGTGCCGGTGGGCAACGAGGAGGGCGAGATCATTTCCGCGGCCCTCGGGGACAAGCGGGCCATCCTGCTCGCCCACCACGGACAACTCGTGGCGGGCAGCACGGTCGAGGAGGCGTGCAACCTGGCGATCCTCATCGAGCGGGCCGCCCGCATGCAACTGCTGGCCATGTCCGCGGGAACGATCCAGCCGCTACCTCCGGCCCTCGCCAGAGAGGCCCACGACTGGACCTCCACCGCCAAGCGGAACCAGGCGAACTTCGCCTATTACGCGCGCCGCGCCCTGCGCACCCACCCCGACTGTCTCGTGACCGAAGTGGAGATCTGATGACCACCCCGCCCCTGAAGGGGATCATCTCCTACCCCGTAACCCCGTTCGCCGCGGGCACGGGAAAGCTCGACCTGGCGGCGCTGCGCAGGGTGACCGACGACCTGGTGGAGGCGGGCAGCCACGCCGTCGCCCCACTCGGCAGCACCGGCGAGAGCGCCTATCTCAGCGAGGCCGAGTGGGACGCGGTCTGCGAGACCACGCTGCACACCGTGGCGGGCCGGGTGCCGACGCTGGTCGGTGTCGCGCACTGGAGCACCGAGATCACCGTACGGCGCGCCCGCCTGGCCGAGCGCTGCGGAGCCACCGCGATCATGATGCTGCCGCTGGCCTACTGGAAGCTGACCCCGGCGGAACTCGAACGGCACTTCGCCACGGTGGCTGCGGCCACCGACCTGCCCATGATGCTCTACAACAACCCGGGCACCAGCGGAGTCGACCTCTCGCCCGAGACCATCGTCGCGCTCGCAGAGAAGATCCCCAACCTCACGATGGTGAAGGAGAGCTCGGGCGAGGTCCGGCGCTTCAGCGCCATCAGGGAACTGTCCGGGGGCTCGCTGTCGGTGTACAACGGCAGCAACCCGGTCGCGCTCGAGGCCTTCCGGGCCGGCGCGGCCGGCTGGTGCACCGCGGCTCCCGGCCTGCTGCCGCGCTGGTGCCTTGAGCTCTACGCCGCCGTACGGCGTGGCGAGCACGAGCGAGCCGACGAACTGCTGGCCACCCTGCTGCCTTTCCTGCGGTTCATCGTCGCCCAGGGCCTGCCCAGGGCGATCAAGGCAGGGCTGGAACTCCAGGGGCGACAGGCCGGCCTTCCGCGCTCGCCGCTGCTGCCCCTGCCGGACGAGGAGACGAAGCGACTCCAGGAACTGCTGAGAGAGCTCGACGCACACCCGCTGCTGGAGAACCCGGGGAACACGTCCTGAACCCCTAACGAGACCGAGCCCTGTTCTGGCGCTCCTGAGCGTCATGACTTTCCCGGAACTCTCTGGCTGCTTTGGCTCCTGGAAACTCCGGGAGCTCTGCCACGGTTGTTTCTTCATAAAAAGAGTCCCCGCGCCAGGATGGGGGCAACCTGGCGCGGGGACTCTCGCAGGGGCTACAGACGGACCGGCTGTGGTAATCCATCTGCCTCCGGTTGGTATTACTGCCTGTGTGATCACCTAACCGGAGCTGGTGGCAGGGCCTGGATCCTCCAACCTCTCACGTGAGGCAGGCCCCGCCGTCAAAACGCCAATCCATACCGTTGCAGGTCGAATCGGCAACCTATGGCCTTGCCGGTGGCAGTAGAACGCCACCACAAGGAATCGGATAGAGCAGAGACAAGGAAGAGCCCACGACCTGATTCGCCGAGGAATTCGGCCAGGTGCCCATTCAAGACAGGGAAACGCTTATCGTCGTCGCAGACGACAAGAGTCACCTGTCCAGCGGGCCAGCGGTAGAGCAACGTCTCGAAGTGCTTGGGATCGCCTGCGACATGCTCGAACACGTTGGTGACCAGCTCAGATACGCAAGCCTGGACATCCTCCGAAATCTGGTGCATATGCCAGTCAGCGACAGCCGCGGTCACCCAGTTGCGGGTGAGGGACACTATCCGGCCGTCGTCTGCGACCCAACGCTTCTGCCTGCACACATCCTGGCTCACCGTGTCTGGTGAGATCGGGAGTCGCCATGCGATCTGCGTTTGCATGACCACAGCGTGGCGTGTGGAAACAGAGCGTGAAAAGGCCAGCGTGAGTACCCATCGTGGGTAAACTCCCCAGTAGCTTCAACCGTCTCTGTCGGCCGATCCTTGGACCCCCACCATGATCGAGCAAGATCTGCCGCCGTTACCGGCTGACCTCATTGCTGATCCAGCGTTCCGCGCCGCCTGTGCCGATCGAGACGTCGGCAGGATCTTTCTATTGGCTCGTCGCCGAGCCGGCCTAGGACATTCCGCCATTGGTAGACGAGTACGTCTCACTCCTTCTCGGGTCAAGGAGTACATCGACGGCAGGAGACAAGCATTCTCAACATCCGTCATCGAACGTATCTCTGATGGACTGCGCATACCGGGCAAAATGCTCGGCCTGGCTCCAAGAGCCTGGGAATCTCTTCCTGCTCGTCCAGCTGCAGTATCGGTGTCTCTCCCTGAGCCACCATCACTCGGACAAGGAGAAGATCCTCACGCTTACCTGTCTGTCATCGACTCCTTCCGCAGCGCCGACCGCCAACTGGGAGGAGGGCATCTCTATATCGCCGTCGTTCGCTACCTCTCCGATGAGGTGGCTCCACGGCTCTTCGGAGTGGACCCACGGCCCATTTCCGTCAACCTCTTCGCTATGGCCGCCAGCCTCACCGAGTTGGCCGGGTGGATGGCTCACGATTCGGGCCGAGATGACCTCGCGCAGGTCCACTTCCGGCGAGCGCTACCCTTCGCCCGTGCTGCCGGAGACCCGGTTGTCGAGGCTCACGTCTACGCCTCGATGGCACATCTGGCGAGCCAGCAAGGCGACTACGGACAGACCGTGGAGCTTGCACGGGCCGGGATCGACATCGCCCGTCAGGGCGAGTGGTACCCCGCGCTCTACGGAAGGCTCTACATGATGGAGGCCCGTGGATTCGCCGGTCAAGGAGATGGGAGAGCGCACAAGTCCCTCTCCTACGCCGAGGAGTGCATCGAGCCGTCCGCCGTTCATCCGTGGATCAGCCCCTACGACCGTGCCTCGTGGAGTGGGGAGGCCGCGCTGTGTCTTGACGACCTCGGAGACCTCGCGTCTGCTCGCCGTCATGCCGAGGAAGCCGTCGCACTACGCCGGATCGGGAGGGTACGCAGTCTGGCGTTCGGGCAGGTCACATTGGCAAAGATCCACGTCCGGGCAGAACAACTCGACGATGCGGTCGCCGTGGGATACGAGCTACTCGATGGAAGCCAGGCTCTCGGGTCGGTACGTGTACTACGCCAGATCGACGAACTAGGCGAGATGCTCACCATCCACAGTCGATGGCATCCTGTCGGTACATTCCTCGACCAGCTCACTGAGACCACCCGCACCCGTAAGACGCTCTTGGGTGGGGTGATCACCAAGACCGGAGGGGCACTGTCGTGACTACGCCCGCACCTGGTAGCCCCGCCTGGGAGTACATGGCGCAAGGCAACGCCAGGCAGGCCCGCAAGCGCGTAGCCGCTGACGTACTGATCCGCAACGTCGAGGGCCTGGTCCTGCTCGTCGATCCGACCTACAAGGACGGATGGGACCTGCCCGGAGGCATGGCGGAGGCCAATGAGCCACCTCACCTGGCCGCGCTGCGGGAGCTGAGAGAAGAGTTGGGCTATGTCCCGGCGCTGGGAGACATGCTCTGTGTGGACTGGGTTCCTCCCCACGGGCCGTGGGACGACCAGATCTGCTTCGTCTTCGACGGCGGAGTCATCGACGACCGGACGCTCGCGCCCACCGATCCGGAGATAGCGGCGGTCGGGTTCTTCCACGTGGATGATGCCCTGACGCTCGTGCGGGACCATATGCGCCCGCGACTGCGAGCCGCGCTCACCGCCCTGTCCACAGGCCGCGCACTCTACCTTCACGAGGGCAGAGCAGTGACACCCTGAGCCGGGAGGCCTTCGGAAGGGGACGCTGTCGTCCGCTCACCGTCACTCTGGAAGGCAGCCCGGCGATCGCGGGAAGAGACAAGGGCAGGCGATTCGCCTGCCCTTTTAGCGTATTTTGTGCACCTTCAGCTGATGATGTCGAGCGCCTTCGTGAAGAGCGGTACGCACGTCATGAAGGCCGTTCCGAACATCAACAGAAGGGGGAGTAGGGGAAATTTCATAGGATTCCTCTTTTGAGGTCGAACGACTGCTTTGCCCCTGTGGGCACCACCTGGGAATCCTGGCATAGGTAGACGACCTATAACATAGTTTTATAGGGCGAAGTTTATTCTGTTTTTGGCGCGCTTGTAATGGGATGAACGGTAGTCTTAATGGGCGTTCTTGTCCTAGCATGGCTTGTTTGGGGGCGTAGCGGCTTCGGGTGCTGCTTCGTTGCCGTTACGATCGGGCGCCGTCTCCCTGACCGCCGAGTCGCCTTCGGAGCTTTTCGGCCTCGACGACCCCGAGGTGGTCGTACAAGACGAGGGCTCGCCGCCAGTGCTCCTCCGCCCGCGCCGTCTCGCCTATGTGAGTGAGCGCGGTGCTCATCTCGTCGAGGGTGAGAGCCTCCTGATAGACGTCACCGATACCGCGCTGCAGGTCGAGGGCCTTCTCATAGAAGCCGATGGCGACGTCGTATCGGCTGGCGCGATGGTGGACGGCGCCAATGCCGCGAAGGGCCAGGCTCTCCTCGCGGCGCTCTGAGACGTCAACCGATATGTGCAGGGCCTTCTGGTGGTGGGTGAGTACCTCTCCGTCCCTTCCCATGAGCGCGTAGCAACTGCCGATGTTGTTCAGTACCTTCGCCTCGTGCCATCGGTCGCCGACCTCACGGCTCCCTTTCAGTGATTTCCGGTAGTAATCGAGTGCTTCGTTGTAGCGCCCCAGGTGCTGGTAGGCGTGGCCGACGTTGTTAAGCCATAGAGACGTGTTATGGGGGCCCATCTGCAGATCGAAGGATGCCGCTTCCTCGTAGTGGCTCAGCGCCTCGGCGTGTAGGCCGATCTGTAGTTCGACGTTGCCGATGTTGTTCAGTGTGATCTGCTGACCGCGCTGGTCGCCGTCCTCCCGATACAAGGCGAGAGCTCGCCGCATGTACTCGGTGGACTCGGCGTAGTCCCCTCTGTGGTAGTGGATGAACGCGATGTGATTGAGGCTGTTGGCCTGACCGTGACGGTCTCCGATCGTTCTACGCAGCCGCAATGCTTGTTCAAAGTAGTTGAGAGCGACGTCGAGCTCGGAACGGTGCCAGTGCACCAGGCCGCTGTGGTCGAGCAGGTCGCCGGTCGCCCACCGGTCTCCGGCGGCGCGCTGGATCTCCAGGGCCTCTGCCGCCAGCCGAAGCGCTTCGTCATGCCGGCCGATCCGCCAGCTGGCCACACTGAGATCACCCTGCGCACGGGCCATCGCCAGTCGATCACCCAGTTTTCGCCAGGTCGCCACGGCACGCTCGTGAATCTCTGCCCCCTCCGCCCAATGTCCCCACAGGTCAAGGTGCTGGCTGAGCGCGTGCGCGAGCATTGCCGCGTGTGTCGCCCACCCATGACCGGCGGCGTGGCGGGTGACAAGGATCAGGTTGTCCAGCTCGGTGTTCATCCAGGTGAGAGCTTGCTCCGCTGTGTCGAACCCGATTCGTGGACGTGATGAATCGGGTACTTCGAACGCACCATGGGCACGGTGTGGATAGAGCATCCGATCCGCCGTGCTCGCCGTGAAGAGGTAGTGGTCGTAGGCGCGCTGGAGGACCTCGGTACGCAAGGACTCCGTCTCCCGATCAGACAGCAGGAGAGCGTACTCGCGGATGAGGTCGTGGAAGTGGTACCGGCCCCTCCGGGATTCGTCGATCAGATGGTGATCGAGAAAGTCGTCAAGGATCTTCTCGGCTTCGGTCAGGTTCGAACCCAGTAGCGCTGACGCGCTCTCGGAGGTAAGGTCCGCTCCCGGATGCAGGCCGAGCCGCCAGAACGCCTGCTGCAGGCGTCTGTCAAGGCTGTGGAAGGACAGCTCGAAGGCCGCGGTGATCTCACGGTTCTCCGCGCGGATCTCCGGCAGGCGCCGTTTCGCCCGGCCCAGCAACTCCGCCAGGTCGGCCACGCTCCACGCGGGCCGGTGCCTGAGCCGATTGCCGACCAGCTGGATCGCCAGGGGGAGGCGTCCGCAGAGCCGGACGACGGAGGCGACATGTTCGGGAGGGAGCGCGAGCCGTGACCCAACGACGCGACCGAACAGCGCCGCGCCGTCTTCGGCGGGCAGTACATCTAGCGAGAGCGAGTGGACGTCGTCAAGCCCGGCCAGCCGCCGTCTACTGGTAATCACGACGAGGCAGCCAGGTGTCCCGGGAATGAGGTGGCTGATCTGCTCGTGACCTGTGGCGTTGTCGAGCATGATGAGTACTCTGCGGTGGGCGAGTTCGGTCCGCCATGTCGTCGCGCGCTCGTCCAGGCTGCTCGGGATGCGGGAGCCGGGGATGCCGAGCCCGCGTAGGAGCCGGTCCAGGGCGGTCGCCGGGTCCATCGCGTCGTGCCGGGTGTCGTGCCCGTGCAGATCGAGGTAGAGCTGCCCGTCCGGGTAGTCGCCCGCGAGCCGGTGGGCCAGGTGTACGGCCAGTGCCGTCTTGCCGACACCTGCCATGCCGTCGATCGCCAGCACAGTGACTGTGTTCCGCCCCGTCTGCCCGCCGGTCAACAGGTTGAGTTCGGTGGTCCTGCCGGTGAAGGTGTAGATGTCCCGGGGGAGATGGTTGGGTGGGATGTTCTCTTGGTCACCGGGGCGAAGAGTCGGCAGCAGGACCGGATCGTTCTGCAGGATGCGTCGGTGCAGCGTTCGCAGTCCGGGACCCGGTTCGGTGCCGAGTTCGTCGATGAGACGTTGGCGGGCTTCACGGTAGGTGGTGAGAGCCTCCATCTGCCGTCCGTCGCGGTAGAGCGTCAACATGAGCAGTTCGACGATTTTCTCGTCGAATGGAAATCGGTTGGCCAGCTCGTGCAGTTCCGTGACGAGATCGGAATTCCGGCCGTGGTTTAATTCGAGTTCGATGCGTTCGAGTATGCTGTCCCGAAGCTCTTCTTCGAGCTTTTGGCGGGTTCTCGCGGCCCATGATCCCGAAAGGCCCGTCAGTGGTTCTCCCCGCCTTAGCCTGACCGCCTCGCGGTACAGCTGGAAAGCTTGTTCGGATTCGCCGTTTTCTCGAGCTGCCCGCGCCTGTGAGCGAAGCGTGCGGAACCGGTGGTAGTCGATGTTCTCCGGATCGGTCTCAAGAAAATACGCCCCGGCGTGGCGCCGCAGGCGTACGGTGTCCTCCGCGTCGTGGAGACGTCTCTTTAATCGTGCGATGTGGGTGTACAGCCGGTCCCTGGCCTTGGCGGGAGGGCGGTCGTCCCACACCCTGTGGATGAGCGACTCCGCGGTTACCGGCTTGCCCGGAGTCATGAGCAGGATGGCCAAAACGTGGCGTTCCTTGGTCCATCCCAGGTCCTGGCGTTGCTCGCTGGACCAAAACTCGACTGGACCGAGAATGCGGAATTCCATTCGAGCCCCTTTGAGAGGGAGCTGCCTTATGGTTCGGTATTTTTTCACCGAGATTGCAGCGAATCCAGTGCTGAGAAGTCCCTCTCGTCCCACGTGTTATTCGCCCTGATCCCGCACAGGACTTCGGCAAGGAATCCGCAAGGGTTTCCGCAAGGTCGGTCGGTGATGCTCGAGGTTGGCAGTGGGCTGCGCCCACCGCCAACCTCGAATCAACCCAGGGGGATGGGGAAGACAAATGTTCGATAACGAATGGAGCAGGGTCCCGGTCGGGCTCGACGCTCGCCGATGGGTGACACGCAGGGACTGCAAGACGGTTCTGGTGGTCGTCCATACCGTCACGTCGGGACAGCGGCTGCTGGACACGGTTCGCCTGGTCGAGTCCGACCTGAGGATCCAGGTCGTGTTCACCATGGCTCCGGACGTCTTCAGCAACGGGGTGGCACAGTTCATCGGCGGCCTGGGCGCCGTCGCGCTGCCCTGGCTGCAGGCGACGCAACAGCGGGAGTTCGACCTCGCCGTCACGGCGAGCCTGGGGGCTGTTCACGAGATCCACGCACCGTTGATCGTCATGCCGCACGGCGCGGGTTTCAACAAGCTGGTGGCCGTACGAGACGGTGCTCGTTCCGCGGGCGACCGCGTGGCGTACGGACTCGACGCCCAGCGGCTGATGCACGACGGCGCCGTGCTTCCCACGGCGATCGTCCTGCCGCACGAGTCCGAGCTCGGACGGCTGGGCCGGACGTGTCCGCAGGCGCTTCCCGCGGCGACGGTCATCGGTGACTCGTCGTACGACAGGCTGATCGCGAGCCTGCCGCACCGCGATTCGTACCGCCGGGCGCTGAAGGTCGGCCGGCACCGGAAACTGGTCGTGGTCACCTCGACCTGGGGGCCGCAGTCGCTGTTCGGCAGACACTCGGGACTGCTGCCCCGCCTGCTCGCCGAGCTGCCGCGCGAGGAGTTCCGCGTGGTGGCGCTCTTCCACCCCAACGTCTGGTTCGGGCACGGCATCTGGCAGGTGCGGACCTGGCTCGCCGACTGCCTGCGGCGCGGGCTGAGCCTGGTGCCGCCCGAGGCGGACTGGCGCGCGGTCCTCGCCGCGGCCGACTGGGTCATCGGTGACCACGGGTCGGTGACCCTGTACGGCGCCGCCACCGGGGCACCGGTCATGCTGGCCGGTTTCCCGCACGCGGACGTCGATCCCGCGTCCGCGCTCGCCAAGCTCGCGGCCGTCGCCCCCCGGGTCTCCAGACGTGGTTCGCTGCGTGACCAGCTCGACAGGGCCGCCGCCGAGATGCGGCCGGGCCAGTACCGGACCGTCACCGAACACATCACCTCGGAGCCGGGGCGGTTCGACCGCAACATGCGCCGTCTCATCTACCGGCTGCTGGATCTGCGACAGCCCGAGCCCCTCCCCCCGACCGCACCGGCACCGGTGCCCCATCTCGTCACGTGAACAGGGCGGATCGAGGAGAGCGGAGGAATCTCATGTCCGGCGAGTTCGTCACGGCCCACCTGTTCAGGCCTGAGCACATGCTCGTTGTGGACCGGATCCCTTCTCCTTCCGGAGCCGTTTCGCGGCCGGGAACGCCGGCGATCCTGGTGACCTCCCGCGAGGGGCCGGTCCGTGAGCCTCACGTCATGCTCCTCACCCGAGGACGCCGTCGTCACGGTGTGCCGCCCGGCGCGCGGGTCTTCGGCGGCACGCATGTCGTCGCCCGTCTCGGTGACCTCGCGGATCGGGACTGGTGTGAGGTCGCGGACGTGCTCGTGGACCGGGGAAGGGCCGTCGCCGTCGCGGCCGACAGCGTTTCAGGTGTCCTCGACCGGTATCCGGGGTGCGAGGTCGCGGTCGGCCGGCACGAGCACGGCTGCCTCGCCGGACTGCGTGACGGACGGTTCATCACGATCACCGGGTCTGTCGGCGGGAGCCCGTGGCCGATGCTCTGCGGATCGTTTCTGTACGGCTGGCAGGTCGCCCGGATGCCGTTCGGCGACCTGACAGTCGCCCCGGTGACCGTCGGCCGGTACACGGCCTCCTCCCCGGGATCGCCCGGGGCACTGGAGGTGACCGGCAAGGCACAGATCAGGCTGACCCGCCGTTTCCCGCGGAACACCGGAGGTGAGTCCACATGACACGAAGGACGGTCGTCGCGGGCGCCGTGAGTTTCTACATGTCGGTGGGGGTGGGGGAGTTCCCGGTGCGGTACGCCTCCACATCGCCGCCACGCTGGCTCGCCACCGGCGTGTCCGGGGCGGCGGGTCACATCGCGCGGATCCTCAAGACGCTGGGTGACGACGTTCGCCTGTGCACCGTGGTCGGCCGTGATCTGCCCGGTGCCGGAATAGTGGCCGAGCTCGGCCGTGAAGGCCTGCTCGGCCCGGGGGTTGTCGAGGGTTCCGAATCGTCGGCGGGGGTGACGCTTGTCGGGCCCGATGGCCGCCGCATGGGATTTCCCCATCTGACACCCGTGAACGAGGTCGCCTACCCTCCGGACCTGCTTGAGTCGAGCGCCCGTGGAGCGGACCTTCTGGTCCTGACGAACGCGAAGTTCGTCCGGGACCTGGTGGGGCCGGCCGCCAGGCTCGGCATCCCCATCGCCGTGGACGTCCACCTCATAGCGGATCTCGACAGCGCGTACAACCGTCCGTGGCTGGAGGCCGGGCAGATCGTCTTCTGCAGCCACGAATGCCTTCCTGACCCGCCGGAGGTGTGGGTGGCGAAGATGTTCGACCGTTACCCGCGCTGCCGGTTGGTAGGGATCGGACTCGGGATACGAGGAGCTCTTCTCGGCACAAGGGAGGGGACACTCATCAGGGTTGAGGCGGTGACGCCGCGGGGCGTCGTCAACACCACCGGGGCGGGTGACGTGCTGTTCGCCACCTTTCTGCATTTTTGGAGGAGCACCGGCGATCCGGTCCAGGCGTTGCGGACGGCGGTGGTGTACGCGGGCTGGAAGATCGGCCACCCCGCGCCGGTGACGGCGTCACTGACCCGCGGGGAGCTGACCCTCCTGAGTGCCTCGCACGCGCCTCGCACCGTCGTGGAGCGCTGGGATGTCTGAGCGCCGGGTGCCCGGGTGCCCGGGTGCCGGGATACTGGGGACTGGGGACTGGGGACTGGGGACTGGGTGCCGGGATGCCCGGGTCAGGTGCCGCCCAGCCGCGACAACCGGTCGTCCAGCTGCCTGCTGCGCGCTCCGCGTTGCGCGAGGATCCGTTGTGCCTCCTGGTAGAGGCCCCGTGCGTCCTCTTCGCGGCGGTCCCGCAGGGCGAGGTCCCCCAACGCCTGCAGGGCCTGCGCCTGCCCCGTCTCGGAACGGATCCGTCGCATCTCCTCCAGCCCCTGGGTGACGAGGCGGGCCGCGGTCTCCGGCTCCCCGGCCTGTGCCCTGCCGAGGAGGACGCGCGCCCGCGCCCGGTTGTACGGATCATCCTGCCCGGCGAGCAGGTCCTCGGCCTCCGCCAGGCAGGCGACGGCCTCCGCCTCGCGTCCCTTCTCGGTCAGCGCGTCGCCGAGGTCGCACAGCAGGAGAGCGACCTTGCGTGGTTCGCCCGCCGCGTGGTAGCCGTCGAGCGCCTCCCGGAAGAGGACGATGGCCTCCTCGACATGCCCCCGGTCCATCTCGATCAGTCCCAGTCTGCGTCTGCTCCCCAATATCCGTCGCCGGTTCCCCTCCCGGTGCCAGATGTCCAGTGCCCGGCGGAAGTCGTCGGCGGCCTCGTCCAACCGGCCCAGGGCGCGAAGCGCCAGGCCGGTCCGGTTCAGCATCTTGGCCTCGGCGGGGGAGTCCGAGCAGGCCCGCGCCGCCGCCAGGCCAAGCCTGTCGACCTCGAGCCGCTCGGCGTGATGGCCACGGTAGAGGAACAGGGGCCACAGAGCGTCCACCAACTGCCACGCCGTGGGGAACAGGTCTCGTTCGAAGGCGGTGCGTATGGCCGCCCTGAGATTGCGGAACTCGAGCTCAAGCCAGTCGAGCGCCTGTGCCGGATCGGTGAACGTGACAGGTTCGGCGGGTTCGTGAACCACCGCGTCACGAATGACGTGGCGATAGGGCATGACCACCTGGTTCACGGTCGCGGTGGTGCACAGGAACCAGTCAAGCGCCCTGCGCAGGGTCTGGTCGCGGGTCGTCTCGGATTCGTTCTGCTCGGCCAGCTCCCGGGCGTGCAGCCGGGTCAGGTCGTGAAAGCGGTACTTGCCGCCCGGCACGTCGTCGAGCAGATTGGCGTCCGTCAGGATCTCCAGCAGCGGCCGGACCTGGGTGCGCGGGAGCGCGACCGTGGCAGCGGCCGACCAGCTGTCGAAGGTGTCGCCGGGGAAGAGCCCGAGCAGTCTGTAGACCTTTGCCGCCTCGTCGGGTGAGAGCTCGTGGTAGGAGAGCATGAGGGCCGCCTGGATCGTCATGTCGTCTTCAACCGACAACTCGGTCAGCCGCCGCCGTTCGTGGGTGAGGGCGTCCACCATCTCGGACAGGGGCCAGTTCGGTCTTGTGGCCAGCCGGGCGGCGGCGACGCACAGGGCGAGGGGCAGCCTGGCGCACAGCTCGACCAACTCGGCGGCCGCGTCCGGTTCGTTTCGCACCCGCTCGTCGCCGACGGTCCGTTCCAGCAACTGCAGTGCCGCGTCCGTGCTGAGCTGTTCGAGCCGGACTCCCCGCGCACCGCGCATCAGCAGCCCCGCCAGACGCCACCTGCTTGTGACGATCGTGATGCTGTTCGCCGAGGCGGGCAGCAGAGGGGTCACCTGGGCGGCCGAGAGGGCGTCGTCCAGCACGATGACCAGGCGGCGCTCGCTCACCAGTGACTGGTAGAGCGCTGAACGCTCCGCCAGCCCCGCGGGGATGCGCTCGGGCGCGATCCCGAATGCGCGGATGAACCGTCCCAGGATCTCCACGGGCCGCACGGGATCGTCGGTGTCGTGTCCCCGCAGGTCGGCGTAGAGCTGCCCGTCCGGGAACCCGCCGCGCTCCCGGTGCGCCCAGTGCAGCGCCACGGCCGTCTTGCCGACCCCCGCAGGGCCGCTGACCACCGCGACCTTGGCCACGCCCGTCCCGGCGTGGCCGGAGCGTATGCCGTCCAGCGAGGCGAGCGCCTCGCCGCGATCGACGAGGAGGTGGCCCGCGGGCAGCTGGCTCGGCTTCGGCATCGGCATCGGCATCGGCATCGGGGGAGACGCCTGATGCAGATGGATCCCGCCGTGAACATCGCGAGCCTGAAGAGCCGGCCCCAGCACGGTCCCGCCCAGCTCGTTGAAGTGGCTTTCGGATTTCTGGTCTCTGTCGCTGAAGTCGGCACCCATCGCCCTGCTCGCGTCGTGACCGAGAAGTCACACCCCTGGGATCGTCATCGACCGGAACGTTGTTTTTCCCGGGAAGGAAAACCGGGTTGGATCTTCCATGCTTACCGGTGTTCGAATTCTCGTCAAGGTCGAAATCCCATCTTCGGTCATTCTCGTCGTCAGGGCAGGTCGGAGCAGCCGCGCTGACCACGGTAAATACTTGTTGGTTCTCATATAAGAGGCATGTCCTTATATGGGAATGGTGGTGACGTGAAATCATGCCGGGAAGTATTTTTGGGTCACCGCATCCATCGAACTCGCGAGCACCGGAAACCCGGCTGATGCGGATAATGTGCGATTTGCCGTTGAGCTCCGATCGACGGCGGTCGACGTGTGTGACGTTTGGGGTGTTCGTCGAGGGAGTTTCCGGCAGCGGGCGGTGAAGTCTCGGCCGATCTCCCGGATTCGGCCGTCGGCCGAGACTTCGCGCGGTCTCGCGGTGTGTCAGGTCCGGCCGGTGCGAGGCTGAGGACGAGGCCGGGGATCCGGCGCATCCCCCTGGATGCGCCGGCGGCCGCCGTCAGGCCTTACCGGGACGGCTCCCCGCCCGGAACCGGGGTGTAACCGGCGGCCTGGGTGGTGAAGGTTCCCCGGCCCTGGGTACGGCTCCGCAGCCGGGTCGCGTAGCCGAACACCTCGGCCAGTGGCACGGTCGCGGTGATCACCACCGAGCCGGCCCTCGTGGTCGTGCCCGAGATCCGGCCACGCCGTGCCGCCAGGTCGCCCAGCACCCCGCCCGCGGCGTCGTCGGGCACGGTGACCGTGACCTCGACCACCGGTTCCAACAGCACTATCCGGCAGGCGCGCAGGGCCTCCCGGAGCGCGAGTTTGCCCGCCGTACGAAACGCCTGCTCAGAGGAGTCCTTGGGGTGGGTGGCACCGTCGGTCAGCGTGACCCGCAGGCCCGTCACCGGGTGGCCGCCGAGGGGGCCGTCCGCCAGGGCGTCCCGGCAACCGGCCTCAACCGCCCGGACGTACTCCCGCGGGACCCGCCCGCCGACAACCGCCGAGCGGAACACGAAACCCGTCGCGTCGTCACCGGCGTCCGGGGCGGCCTCCAGCGGCTCCACGTCGAGAACGACGTGGGCGAACTGCCCGGCACCTCCGTCCTGCTTGACGTGCCGGTACAGCAGCCCGGAAACCCCGGCGACGACCGTCTCCCTGTAGGCCACCCGCGGTCTGCCGACGCCGACCTCAAGCCCGTGGGCGCGACGGATCTTCTCCACCGCGACCTCCAGGTGCAGCTCGCCCATCCCCGACAGCACCGTCTGACCGGTCTCGGCGTCGGTCCGTACGGCCAGCGAGGGATCCTCCTCGGCCAGCCGTGCCAGCGCAGACGCCAGCCGGTCGGCGTCGCCGCCTCCACGGGCCTCGACCGCGACGGAGACCACAGGGTCGGTCGCGGACGGCGGTTCGAGGAGCAACGGCGCCCCGGGCGCGCACAGGGTCGCCCCGGTGCGAGCCGCCTTCAGCCCGACCACCGCGACGATGTCCCCCGCCACCGCCCGGTCAACCTCGGTGTGCCGGTCGGCCTGTACCCGCAGGATCCGGCCGACCCGCTCGGCGCGCCCCGCCCCGGCGTCCAGCACCGTGTCCCCCTTCCGCATCGTTCCCGAGTACACACGCGCGTAGGTCAGCCGTCCCGTGGCGGTCGCGCTCACCTTGAACACCAGCGCGGCGAACGGCGCCGCCGGGTCGGCGGCGCGTTCCCGCGCGGCGCCGTCCCAGACGCCGCGCACCGGCGGCACGTCCAACGGCGAGGGCAGGTAGGAAACGGCGGCATCCAGCAACGGCTCGATCCCACGGTTGCGGTAGGCCGATCCACACACGACCACCACGCCCTCACCGGTACGGGTCAGGTCGCGCAGCACGGTGGTGAGGGTCTCCGCGGAGATCGCCGACTCCGCGCAGAACTCCTCAAGCGCGACCGGGTGAAGCTCGGCCACCGCCTCCTCCAGCAGCCGGCGGCGCCGGCGCGCCTCCTCCCTCAGGGCGTCGGGCACCGGACCCTCCGTGAACGTGCCGCCGCCGTCGGCCCAGAGCAGTGCCCGCATGCGCGGCAGATCCACCACTCCGGCGAACCCGTCCTCCCGTCCGATCGGCAGCTGGACCACCAGCGGGGTACCGTGCAACCGCTCGCGGATCGACTTGACCACCGCATCGAGGTCGGCACCGGCGCGGTCCAGCTTGTTGACGAAGGCGATCCGCGGTACCCCGTACCGGTCGGCCCGCCGCCACACCGACTCGCTCTGCGGTTCGACTCCCGCGACGCCGTCGAAAACCGCGATCGCGCCGTCGAGCACCCGCAGCGAGCGCTCGACCTCGTCGGAGAAGTCGACGTGGCCCGGGGTGTCGATCAGGTTGATTCGGTGGCCGTCCCAGGCGCAGCTCACCGCGGCGGCGAAGATGGTGATCCCACGATCACGCTCCTGGGAGTCGAAATCGGTGACGGTCGTCCCGTCGTGCACCTCGCCACGTTTGTGGGTGGCGCCGGCGACGAACAGGATCCGTTCGGTGACGGTGGTCTTGCCCGCGTCGACGTGGGCGAGGATGCCCAGGTTGCGGACGCTGTTCAGCTGATCGGTGAGCTGTCGATGTGGGGCGGTACGCATGGCCTATGGCCCTTCTTGAGGATCCAGACAGGACAGCGCGATTCCCAGACGGAACAGGCCTGAGGCCAGGCCACGGGGAAACCCTCATGTGACGCGACCGCGTCGGGGTACGTCCGGCCGGTTACCCCGGTGCCGGGCGGAAAAGGGATCAGGTGTTCGTCAGGGGGACGTCCGGTGCCGGCCGCGCAGCCGCCACCGGGACGAAGAAGACACCAGGATCACCTCGTAGCGTGACGGGGGAATGACCGCGGTGGTGCTGTGACGCACGACGGGCTCCCTTCCCTCGTCGAAGCGCACCGCGGTGCCGTGGCGGCGCGTCGTTCGTGGCGAGTGTAATGAAACAGGCCCGAACGGAGAACCGGTTTTCTCGTCGGTGTCTTCTCCCGTCGGCGACGCGTCCAGGAACCGGCCTCGGGGGCCGGGTCTCACCGGTTTCAGGCGGCCGGGCGGGTTCCACGGGTCTCCGCCGCTGGAGTCGTGATCCTGAGGTCGTGTCATTCCGCGGCCAACCTCCCGTCAGCTGATCGGCACTTTCCATGCGGAGCGCCACCGGCGTATTGCTGGAACGGCATCGACAAATAAGATGACCTCAATACGGAATAGGCGGTGCCGAAATGCAAAACGAGCTTGTTCCATGGATGTGCGCGTTGGCTCGGGAAAGTTTCGAGCGGTTGATCACACTCCGTTGAGTTGTGTGATTGATGTGTCACGGGGTTCGTTGGAAACGGTTTCGGGGAGTGTCCTTCCGGTCACTGTCACTCACCTCGAAGGCTCCTGGACGGGGTGTCGTCGGATAATCCCCGCCGGCAATGAGACTGTTTTGGCGAACCTCGTTGAGTTGTGAGCGAGAATGACGTCGACCGATGTCCCCGCCCACGCAGGCGCTGTCGCGGTTTGCGGGGATAACCGGGTCCCCGGCCGTGTGTCGACGTGTTCGCCGAGGTGCGGAGTCCGGTGTCGGAGCGGAGTCGGCGGCCGGCCGCGGCGTCTTGTTCTCGCCATCGCGGGGCACGGGTGATCGCTGGTCCGCGCCGGTGTGGCTCTTTGTCCCATGGGGTGAGTCCCGCGGCGCGAAGTCGGTTGGGGCGGGGTGTCATCCACGCAGGTAGGCCGAGCTGGGCTAGTGGTGCACCGCGCTCAGCTCGGCCACTTTCGGGTTGATCTCGGCCTGGCGCGGTCCGGCCCGCTTCGCCGTGGCGCATACAACGTGTCGTCACGCGCGAGATCGGGGAGCGCGGCCGGCTGTCGCGTGTCTGCACCGTCACCGCCGGCCGCTGGTCACGGGTTTACCAGGCTGTCGGTCGCCGTTGTGACCAGATCGTCACGCGGCTGTAGTGGCCGCATAAATTACGCATTTAATTACGTCCAGCTGATTCCATGCCGCATCGCTGTCACCTCCCCTCAAGGAGTGCTCCCAAACCCTGTCTTATGTGGATATAGGAGGAAATGATCTTAACAATCCGATGATCAGGTATTGATAGTGGTGTGTCAAGGCTTGATCTATAGTTTGGCCCTGGTTAGATTGGGTCCGGTCTTTACTCTGTGGTGATTCGGGGTGAGGTTTGTATGTCGAAACCCCTGGCTCACAGAGACGGAGAGGGGCGATCCGGCGAGCCGGTTCGCTTTCGAGAGGTCTTCAACGTCCCGGAATACCGGAGATTGTGGGGCGCGACGGTCGTCTCCGAACTCGGGGATCAGCCGGCGCGCGTCGCGGTCGTGGTCCTCGTTTTTCCGTGAGACTTCTTCCGCATGGTTGACAGCACTTTCCTACGCGCTGAGCTGTCTTCCGGCGATTGTGGACGGGACGTTGCCGGCCGGGCTCGTTGACCGGTGCTCACGGAAATTCGCTGCTCAGCGAGGTCCGGATCAGATCCTCTGTGTTGGCAGCCGACCATTGGCGGGAGACGGCAGGCCGTTCGGCCAGCCACGCTCCTGCGGCGTCCGTGCTCATGGGCCGGCCGTACAACCAGCCCTGGGCGCCGTCGCACCCCATCTCGCGCAGCAGCGCGGCGGTGCGGGCGTCTTCGACGCCCTTGGCCACCGAGCGCATCCCCAGGGAACCGACGAGGTCCACTATGGACCGTACGATCGCGGCGTCCTCGCTCGACGAGGTGAGCCGCCGTACGAACGAAGCGTCGATCTTGACCTCCTCGACGGGCAGGCGCTGGAGCCTTACGAGTGAGGAGTAGCCGCTCCCGAAGTCGTCGAGGGTGAGGGGGATGCCGAGGTCGGCGAGGGTCTGCACGATCTCGGTGATGTGTGTCTGGTCCGTCATCAGAATCCGCTCGGTCACCTCGAGCTGAAGCGCGTGCGGCGGAACGCCGAGGCGGGTCATCCCGGCGCTGATCACCTCGGGGAGGCCGGAGTCGAGCAGGTCCCTGGCGGACACGTTCACCGAGACCTGTACCTGCTGGCCGGCTGCCCACCAGCGGGCCACCTGGACCAGGGCGCTGTCGATCACATGCTGGGTGAGCAGATGCATGAGATAGGACCGCTCTGCCAGCGGGATGAACTCCTCGGACGGGATCAGGCCGTGGGTGGGGTGGTGCCACCGTAGGAGCGCCTCCATTCCGACGGGCCGTCCGTCCGACAGGCGCACCTTGGGCTGGTAGTAGAGGCTCAGCTCGCCATCGCCGCCGATGGCGAGGGCGCGTCGCAGATCGTCGAGCAGACTGAGCCTCGCCGGCGAGTTGCGATCCTTGTCCGGCTGATACATCTCCACCCCGGTCCGGGCCTCTTTGGCGACATACATGGCCGCGTCCGAGCGTTGCAGCAGCAGCTCGGAGTCGGGGGCGTGGTCCGGATGTAGCGCGATTCCGATCGAGGCGTCCCTGTCGAAGGACATGCCCTCCAGCCATACAGGTTCGTTCAGCGCGGCTCGCAGCCGTGCGGCCACCTCGCGAGCGGTATCGGCGTCCCGGACGGAGGGCAGGAGAACGGCGAATTCGTCGCCACCGAGCCGGGCGACGACATCCCCCGGCCGTACGCTGTGGGTCAGCCGATGAGCCATGATCTGCAGCAGGCGGTCACCGACCGGATGTCCCAGCGTGTCGTTGACCTCCTTGAATCGGTCCAGGTCGAGCAGGAGTAGTCCGACCCTTTCCGTCTTCTCGGTCAGTGCCTCCTGGGTGCGCGTCATGAGCAGCTTGCGATTGGGCAGCCCTGTCAGTCCGTCATGCGTCGCTTGATGATCACGATGGACCGATAGCGTCGCGGTCAGATGAACGGCGATCAACGGGGCGACGAACAGAAGGACGAACGGCGGGGAGTTGTGCATCACCACCACGACCACCGGAGCGAACCCCAGAAGCGTTCCTTGGACCAGGCTCTGGTAGGCCAGCGTCTTTTTGAGGACCTGTGGCAGCGAACGGCGCTCATGAAGGGCGGCGGCGGTGCAGGCCAGTGTGTAGGTGATCGCGAAATACATGAGCGCGGCGAGTGCCACGAGGCCGATGTGGCCGCCCTCGGGCACCCAGGCGTGCGAGGGGGCCGCCCGCACGCCGAAGGCGCCCAGCGTGACCGCCGCCGCCGTGAACGCCAGCGTCAGCTGCGCGGCGTTGAAGATCGTACGATGCCAGGTCTCGCGTACCACCAGTCCGCTGAAGAGGACCGCCGCCACCTGCAGAAGCACCGCGATGGACAGGCCGTAGTAGAGCAGCGTGGCGAACGCGAAAAGCGTCGAGGTCGGTGTGCCGCCGACGGCGATCGGCGTGACCACGGGACGTAGTTCACCGAGTACGATCAGGCCTGCCAGCATCCAGAACAGCGGCGCGTGCAGGAGATGGGAAAAGTCCGTGACGTCTGTCCGGAATAGGGTGATGGCCAGTGTGGTGAGCCCGATCGTGCTCACTGCGGTGAGGTAGACCCACAGCGGTGACCCCGCTCGGGGGCCAATGTCTCGGGTGTCGGTTGGATCTTTCATCACCTTTACGCCCCCCGGCAAAAGTAACAGTCAGTCCAGATTGCGAAACATCACGCGCGTAGGCGGCTATAACCCTGGGCCTGCTCTTGGGAGATATCTAGAAGTTTCGCTACAATTCAGATGGCTTCCATGGAGGCGGGACTTCAGCTCTCATGGCCATTCGAGACCCATTTTGATGGTTGGTCCGGATTTTTCGTGATCTTAGGGGATCATCCCCTTTGCCGTCAACACTACTTCTTTCGCTCAAGGTTGTGACTCTGTCAGCAAACTCACATGAACTTGATCAAGGCGGACCTGTCGCTATGATGCAGCCGAAGATGCCGAGACGGGACATGACGTCGTCAATACGCCCATGGAGGCATGCGGAGATCGCGGCCGGAGCGGTGAAGTCCTCGCCGAGGATGAATTCGTGAAGTTGAGTGGTTCGCGGACGGCGAAAGCATCGGAGTGATCGCGGGCGACTTGTGCGCGGGATTGCGGCGCAACCACTTCGAGGTGATAGTCCGAGGTGTGGATGACCACGTCGAAAGCCAAGAGTTCGGTCACCCGTGAGAATCTGAGTGCCAGTGCCCGGGGTAATCTCAGGGTGAGATAACGACTGTGGGCAACGAACTCTTTGTGCGTTCTCCGTTGGAGATCGTAGAAGATTCCGCGATGGCATGGCAGACAGGCATCACCTCGCGCGGCCCCGACACCGCTCTGTTCGCAACTCACTCGAACAGCGAGCAGATGTACGTCGACGAACGCGACGGCCGCGAGATAGCGCTTCGACTTCGTTCGGTAACGTGCAGGCTGAGATAGTTGACATAGGTTAGGGCGTTGTAATATTCACGTTTCTCGCCGCCGAAACCTCTCGAAGATGGCTGATCTCCCTGAAAGCGGAGAGAAGGCAGGGCGTTTTGTCAGGTGAGCTCTCCGTCGGAGCCTGCCCCGCGCCCGACCAGGCCGGTTTCGCAGGCGACCACGGCCGCCTGCACCCGGTCGCGCACGCCGAGTTTGGCGATGATCGTGGCCACGTGACCCTTCACGGTTGAAGGGCTCAGACCGAGCCGCGCGCCGATCTCGCCGTTGCTCAGCCCCCTGGCCACATGGGCCAGCACCTCCCTCTCCCGAGGGGTGAGCACGCCGAGCTCCTCCGTGCGCGCCGGGCGCGGGGCCATGGTGAGGAGGTGGCCGATCAGGCGCCTGGTCAGGGCGGGATCGAGCAGGGCGTCACCGGCGGAGACCACGTGAACGGCGTCGATGATCCGCTCCGGCGTGCTGTCCTTGAGCAGGAACCCGGCCGCTCCGGCGCGCAGCGCCCCGAACACATAGTCGTCCAGGCCGAAGGAGGTGAGCACGATCACCCGGGTACCGGGCACCTCGGCGAGGATCCTCGCGGTCGCGGCCAGGCCGTCAAGACACGGCATCCTGATGTCGAGGAGCGCCACGTCGGGCCGCAGTGAAACGGCCAGTTCCACCGCGGCCTCCCCACCCGCGGCCTCCCCGACCACGCGCAGGTTCTCCTCCGCGTCCAGCACCGCGACGACCGCCGCCCGCACCATGGTTTCGTCCTCGGCGACGATCAGTGTGGTCTCGGTACCGCGGGCCGGACGCACACCGCTCATGTGGGCAGCCAGACACGCACCGCGCCGTCCGACCGGACCATCCGCCCTCCCGCTGCGTCGGCCAGCGTGCGCAGCCGCCGTCGGGCGTCGCTCCCCGCTCTGCCGGAAACGGTCACCCCGGAGGGCAGGTAGGAGACGGTCGGCTCGTGCGGCAGGATCTCCTTGGCCACGAAGAAGGCGGTGACCTCGATGGCGGCGGGCACTTCGCGGCGGGTTCCCCGGTAGCGCGCGAGCACGTGGTGCCTGGCGGCCAGGGCCGCGATCCCGGGCAGTGTGGGTGGCGGGTCGTCACCCCCTACCGGGTCTCGCAGCACCTCCAGCAGCGCTCTGAGCGCGGCGAGCGCTCCGCGCGCCTCGGCGAGCACCGCCTCGGGACATCCCGACCGTCCTGCGCCGGCCACCGCTTCGATGTGCCCGGCGACGCTCTCCCGCAGACCTCGGGACACCCTTTCCCGCTCGGCCAGCATCGCGGCCACCGCCTCACCGGTGAGCAGCGCGCGCTTCCTTGCCTCGGTCGCGTTGCGGCGGGCACGGGCGGCTCCGGCGGTCAGGCCGCAGCCCCAGGCCACCGCCACCGCTGTGACCAGCGCGAGCACGACCCAGGCGGCCGACTGCACCGCTCCGATGCCCTGCTCGCTCGCCAGGGTCACGCCGCCGACCGCGGCCACGGCCACCGGCGCGGGCCAACTCCTGCCACGCCGTACGGCTCCCGCGCTGAAGAGCAGGGTGAGCTCGACCCAAGCAACACGAGAGGAAGGTGTCACCGGGGGGCTGCACCGGCCACAGGAGCAGTAGCGGGTAGACCGACAGGGCCGCCGCGAGGCTCCGTCCTGGAGCACTTCGCCGCCAGGCCAGCGGCAGGGCGTGCAGGACGAACAGCGGGGCCAGGAACGCGACCTGCTCACCGGCCGGTTGCGGGAAGCGGCCGGGAAGCAGCATGGTCCCGAGGGACAACGCGACGGCCACCAGGACCAGCGCGTAGTCCCAGGCTCTGGCACCCCGCCAGCCTTCCGCCCGCTCCCGCGCGTCCTCGCGGGCCAGTGGGAGTGTCGCACGGACCGTCCAGCCACGGCCTTCTGGACCCGCGCTGAAGGATCCCCCGCAGGAGGAGACCGCCGTCGCCAGCCCGTGCAGGCCGTGCCCGCCGCCGATTTCGCCGAGATCGGCCCCGCCCTCGTCGCTGATCGTCACCACCAGGCCGTGCTGCCGTACCTCCTCGATCGCGACCCGCGCCCGGCCGCCGTTCGCGTGCCGGGAGGCATTGGTCAGGGCCTCGCGTACCACCTGGTAGGCCGCCGCGGCGATCCGCGGAGGCACACGATCCGCGGTCCTGCTGTAGGTGAGGCCGGGATGGGGTCACGCCGCCACGAGATCGTCGATCTCGGCCAGGCCGGCCGGGGCGGGATGCCGGTGGGCGGCGAGCAGGTTCAGCTCGGTGACGGCGTGGCGGCCGGATTCTGCGGCGTTCCGCATGGCATGGGTGAGCCGGCCGGGGTCGGCGAGATGGAGTGCGGCGGAGGTGCAGGCCACGATGCCGGTGAGCCGATGGACCAGGGTGTCGTGCAGTTCGGTGGCGAACCGGAGGCGCTCGGTGTCGGCGGCGAACCCCGGGATCGCGCGGGCGCCGACCCGGTGGGCGGTCAGCGCCGAGCGCCGGGCCGTACGTCGTCGGCGTGCCCTGCCCGTCGACCAGGCCGCGGCCGCCAGGGCCGCCGCGACCAGCGTGACTCCGGCCACGGTCCGGGGGTGGTGGCCGCGCACCGCGACCGTGACCGCCACGCCGACGACCGCCGCCCCCGCCGCCAGTGCGGCGATCTCCGCGATGTACCGGACGGCCAGGCCGTACAGCACGACCACGGTCAGCAGCAGCCACGGCAGCCACCAGATCTCGGCGGGATCGCGCAGTCTGACCGTGACACCCCGATCCATCGTCCCGAGTCCCCACCAGACCATTCACGAAACTCCGCAATCAGTCGGTGAATCGAGGTGCGTTGTCTGAGGTCTCACCAGCCCTTGGCCTTTCCACGCCCGGGGCCTGTCCGCCGCGGCTCAGCCTCTGACGATGACGGAGTGAGGCCCCCGGGGGATCAGTTCGCCGATGACAGGGGCGCCGGGAATCTCACCCGCGAGCAGGAGACCGCCGGAGGTCTGGGCGTCGGCGAGCAAGATCATCGTTTCCTCGTCGGCGGACCGGGCATCGGTGTGCGGAGCCACCCAGGCCAGGTTGCGGCGCGAGCCTCCGGGCACGTAACCGTCACGTACCGCGTTGCGGGCGCCCGCCAGTAGTGGCACGGCGGCCGCGTCGACCACCGCTGTCACACCGGAGGCGCGGGCGAGCTTGTACAGGTGGCCGAGCAGCCCGAACCCGGTAACGTCCGTCGCGCACAGGACACCCGCCTCGACGGCGGCCCGGCTCGCCTCGGCGTTCAGCCGGGTCATCGTCTCCACTGCCTCCTCGAACACCTCACCTGTCGCTTTGTGTCGGTTGTTCAGCACGCCCAGGCCGAGCGGTTTGGTCAGCGTCAACGGCAACCCGGCTTTTCCCGTGTCGTTACGGAGCAACCGCGCAGGGTGGACGATTCCGGTCACCGCCATGCCGTACTTCGGCTCGGGGTCGTTCACGCTGTGGCCGCCCGCCAGATGGCATCCGGCCTCGGCGGTGACACTCGCACCGCCGCGCAGTACCTCACGGGCGATCTCGTACGGCAGGACGTCCCTGGGCCAGCAGAGCAGGTTCACTCCGATCAGCGGTCGCCCGCCCATCGCGTATACGTCGGAGAGCGCGTTGGCCGCCGCGATCCGCCCCCAGTCGTATGGATCGTCCACCACGGGGGTGAAAAAGTCGGCGGTGCTCACCACGGCCGTGTCCTGCTCGATCTGAACCACGGCCGCGTCGTCTCCGGTGTCCAAGCCCACCAGCAGCTCGCCAACGGCTCGCTTCGGAGTCAGGACGCCCAGCCCGGCAAGTACTTCCTCCAGCTCTCCCGGTGGGATCTTGCAGGCGCAACCGCCGCCCTGCGCGTACTGCGTAAGCCGCATCACGGCTCCCTTCGGCCCACATGAGGCTACGGGTGTGCGGAGCGGACGGCTCCCTCTACGGTTCTGCCCGGCCTGCGGTTCTGCCCGGCCGACCGGTTGACCGTCCGCCGCGCGGGCCACGCGATTCGCTCTCCCGCGCGACCGGTGCGACGCGGAGGAGCGGCACACCTTACGCCCTCGCCCATCCACGGACGTGCGGAGAAGAAGGCAAAACGTTATCCCTTCATGAGGACAGTATGGCCGGATAGCCCCAAGGGAAGGGGAAAAATCTGTCCGGGAAAAGCTCTGTTCGAGGGAAGAGCTTGATCGAGAACCTACATGATCACCTTGACTCGATCAAGGATTTTCTGATGTGGCGCTCCTGAATATGTGTTGAAATCACTGCTGTTCAATCGTTCCGGCGAGGGCCGGCGAGTACGGTCTCAGGGTGTGCCGTACCGGAACGATATCCGCTCCGCTTCGTGTGGTCCGCCGTCCGGAGACCATGGGCCGCCGGTTGCGCCGCCTCGGATCCGGAGCTCTTTTCGGGATCGGTGACCGGCAGGGAAGGGCATGCGTCGGCCATATTGGTGGCTCATGAGTCAGCGAGCTTTCTTGAGTCGTCTCGGTGGGCTACTTTGGCGACAATTCAGCTGAGTTGTGTCGCCCCTGTCATCGGCCGCATCGAAGACGTCAACACCCTGCACGCGCTCGCCGCTGTCGTCGCGCAGCAGCCCATATCCAGCGAGCTGCTCACGAGGCCGTTCACGACGACGATCTTCGTACTCCAGCGGCTGGTAGTACGCCGGGACCAGCCCCAACCGGCTGACTGCGTCTCCAGCGTCATCGAGCCGATCAGGTGCACCGGAATGTGGGTGTGCGGATGTAAGTCGACGGCATGCTGTATGCGTCACTCAAGGGCTGGGTTTCCCGTTTTATTCGCGGTCTCTCCATCGGTGCGGCATGCTTGTGCTTTCCATTGCTTCGTGGCTGTTGCCTCTGGGGTTCGAGGTGCGTCGCACAGCGGCAACGGTGGTCGTGGCGGGCTTCACGCTAAGTGAGCTGATGGGAGGAGGAGGCATCGTAAGATGTCACTGCGATGGCCGGTGCCGACTGAGCTGGTCAATAGCAACGACTCGGTGACTGCGACACGGTGGGGCAGGTCCTGGGGTTCGGTTTTCCCGCCGAAGCCCCGTCCGGAATGTTTCACGTTGCCCTCGCCACCCCGATCATATTCGACACCGCCCTGGGGGCCTTGCCGCGGTCGGTGCCTTTGCCGCTACATGTTCGGTTCCCTACCTGGTCAAGCCGATCGGCGGCGATGCATCGCAGACCGGAGAATTCTCCATTAAAGGTCGCAGTGTATTGTGCCGAGCCACATGGTTCCTGTCCTTTGCAACACTGGCAGCCGCACTAGTCTGGACGCTGTGGTGAAACACATGACAAGAACGATGGTCGCCGTGATCATTATGGCGGCCGTCACCTCGTGCTCATCGACTTCTCCCACATCACCGGATGCCGCGGTGGCCGCTCTGCTGAAACGCCCCCTGAACGGCCCCTCGGTCACTCCCGGTGCCGGTTGCCCCGTCACCCGGACGACGACACGTCCGACGACGCTGAGCGGGGATCTGCTCGGCGACGGTCCGGCGCGGCCCTCCATGAAATCCGTGCTCCGCTACACCGGGGAGGAGCCGGGCACCCTGTTCGCGAACAGCGGGTGGGCTGGCGAGAAGGTGCTGTGGTTCACCGCTCCCGACCTCTCCGGGCCGGTTGTCATCAGAGGCGTTCGTCTTGACGGCAGCACTCCCGTCGCCTTCGACGGCACGGAGGGGCAATCGCTGGAAAGCAAGATCGTTGTCCTTCCCGAACGCAACGCCGGTGATTGGCGGGATCGCCCGAGCTATGTCCGGCTGAAGGCGCCCGGCTGTTACGCGTTCCAGGTCGACACGCTGGCGGGCTCCAGCTTCGTCGTCTTCCAGGCACTCGGCCCCGTTGTCACCTGATGCGGGCAGGTGACCGGAGCAGCGGCCTCCGTGTGGTCAGGCGCGCCTGCCCGATGCGCGCGTGTGACGCGGAGGGACCTCTCCGGATAGGTTCCCCGCGATGCCCGGACCGCGGGGAATGGCGTGATCCATGGATCGGCGAGGAGAATTCCACGACATGACGGATCCTCGTCGTTCGATCCCGCGCACGGATGTCCTGCTCGCCGATCCACGGCTGGCCGAGGCACGACGGCGGCTGGGATACGAGCTGGTCAAGAACACGGTCGTCGCCATGCAGCAGCGTGCCCGGGAGGGGACCGTCCCTCCCGGGGAGATCCTGGCGGTCGTGCTGGCGGCGCTGCCCGCAAGCGCCGCCGGACTACGTCCGGTGATCAATGCCACAGGCGTGCTGCTCCACACCAACCTGGGCCGCGCTCCGCTCTCGGCCGCAGCCCGCCAGGCGGTGGAGTCGGCCGCCGGGGTCACCGACATCGAGCTGGACCTCGACACGGGCACCCGTGGCAGGCGGGGGCGTACGGCTTTCGCCGTGCTGGCCGCCGCCGTACCCGAGGCCGAGGGCGTGCACGTGGTGAACAACAATGCCGCGGCCCTTGCCCTGGCGGCGACGGCGTTCGCCGCGGATCGGGAGATCGTGATCAGCCGGGGCGAGCTCATCGAGATCGGCGACGGCTTTCGCCTTCCCGACCTGCTGGTCTCCACCGGGGCGCGACTGAGGGAGGTCGGCACCACCAACCGCACCTCCATCCGGGACTACGCCGGGGCGATCGGCCCCGAGACCGGGATGGTGCTGAAGGTCCATCCCTCTAATTACCAGGTCAAAGGGTTCACCTCGGCCGTCTCGATCGCCGAGCTCGCGCCGCTGTGCCGACGGCACGAGGTTCCTCTCGTGGGCGACGCCGGATCCGGGCTGCTACACCCTGAGCCACTGCTGCCGCAAGAGCCCGACGTGACCACGTGGTTGCGCCAGGGCGCCGATCTGGTCACCACCAGCGGGGACAAGCTGCTCGGCGGTCCCCAGAGCGGATTGCTCTTCGGCCGGGCGGATTTCGTTGACCGGCTGCGCCGCCATCCGCTGGCCCGGGCGCTGCGGGTGGACAAACTCACCCTGGCCGCGCTGGAGGCCACGGTCGGCGGGCCGCGTACACCTACCTGGGAAGCGCTGCACGTCGACCCCGAGGCCCTGTACGTCCGTGCCGAAAAACTGGCGGCCCGGCTGCGGGACGAAGGTGTCAACGCTGAGGCGGTCGACAGCTTGGGCATGGTCGGCGGAGGTGGTGCTCCCGGAGTGTCACTGCGGGGGGCTGCCGTCGCTCTCGACGAGGGTTTCGCAGCCCCGCTGAGGCATGGGGAACCCCCGGTGCTCGGCCGGGTCGAGCGGGGCCGTTGCCTGCTCGACCTGCGGACGGTTCCGGAAGCCGACGACGAGACGCTGCTGGCCGCGGTCATCGGCGCGGCAGGTTCCGGCATGGAACGACCACGCGTCTCGCCGTCACGGAACGACGTGTGAGACGGCAGAACGACGCGTGAAGTGGCGGAACGACGCGCGGGGCGGCGGCCGGACCACCGGCGTGGAACGGCACCGGAGGTAAGGACGTGCATGTCGTCGCGACCGCGGGACACGTGGACCACGGCAAGTCCACCCTGCTGCGTGCCCTGACCGGGATGGACCCCGACGGTGGGCCGAGGAGAAACGCCGGGGTCTCACCATCGATTCCCGCTCCGCCTGGGGGGCGGGCAGTGCTGCGCGATGTGGTGATTCCGCTGCTTGAGTACCTGGATCGGCGGGGCCGTACCCGGCGGATCGACGGCGTCCACCGGATGATCTCCAGGTGACATGATCCGTTAGAGTTCTTCTTGGAGGCGACTGGGCGCCTGGTGGCCCTCCCGGTCTTCAAAACCGATGGCGCCGAGTATCTCGGCGCGGCGGGTTCGATTCCCGTTCGCCTCCGTATACGAACACGGCGTTTCCGCTCCGGATCATTGTCCCGTGGCACCCCTTCGGACTGGGGGAGCCGACGTGCCTGTCGATCCACAGGGACATTCGCGCGCGGGCTCAGTCGCGCTTTTCGATCGGGAGCATCCCGGTGTAGCTGACGTGGAACTCCTGGTTCAGGGCCGCCTATGAGCCCTCCGCGCCCCTCCGCGCCCCTCCGCGCCCCTCCGCGCCCCTCCGCGCCCCTGCGCGGTCCTCCTGTCCGGTTGACGAGCCGCTGTTCTCCGGGGCCGCTCGTGCATTCGCCGTACCGAGACGGCTCGATCAGGGGGGCGATCCCGCGTCACCGGGTCGCAGAGCGGCCCTGTTCCCGATTTCGGATGTCCGAAAAATCGGATAACGGTACTACTTCATTCTCGTCAACCTCAATGATCACTGACTACCCTGATCTTCGCATTTACCGAACATGAGGATAGTTCAGGACTTCGGCGATGGGGCGGCGAGTAGCTGAGGTTTTCACAGCTCAGCCCCTCCTGCCCGCCGATGGTTTCCCCTTCCTCAGGCCGTCCAGCTCAGGACGGCTCGCTCCCCCCGGAGGACCAGTGAGACTACGGTCTCTACTGGCGAGCGCCTCTGTGCTCGCCATCACCGCGACGGCCACGCTGGCCGTCGGGGTACCAGCTCAGGCAACCACCGATGACCCCGCTGTGGCCAAGAACCTCGCCGCCGAGGTGCAGAAGGGCGAGAAGGTACGCGCGATCATCGAGATCGAGCGTGGCCAGAGCATTGCAGGTGTGGCCAAAACCGCCGAAGCGGCCTCAGACGAGACCAAGGTCATCAGCAAGGCCGGCTCCGACGGGTTCATCGTCGCCACCGTCGACAAGCCGACCCTCGCCGAACTCAAGACCGACGACCGGGTGAAGGCCATCTACAAGGACGAACTGAGCAAACCGGCGCTCGACGTCAGCACCAAGCTGATCGGTTCGGACAAGGCCAACCAGGCGGGCTGGACCGGTAAGGGTTCCACCGTCGCGATCATCGACACCGGCATCGACCGGGATCACCCGTTCTTCGCCGGACGGATCGTGGGCGAGGCCTGCTTCTCCACCGTCGACTCCGACCCGGACTACCAGGCCGTCTCGTTGTGCCCCAACGGCCAGACGGCTCAGACCGGCGCCGGCGCGGCCGACGCCGAAACCGCGCAGTGCGTTGTGAACGGCGAGGTCAAGTGCTTCCACGGCACGCACGTCGCAGGCATCGCGGCCGGGAAGAAGGCCGGAGCCGCGCCCTCCAACGGCGTCGCGCCGGAAGCGGGCATCCTGCCGATCCAGGTGTTCAGCCGGTTCAACGGCCCCGTCTGCCAGGAACTGGGCATCTCCACGCCCTGCTTCCTCAGCTTCACCTCCGACCAGAAGCGCGCGCTGCAGTATGTCGACGAGGTGCACGCGGGGCTGAAAGTCGTAGCGGCCAACATGAGCCTCGGCGGCGGTCCGAAGTACACGTTCCACTGTGACGGCGCCGCTCTCGAGCCGGAGATCCTCCAGCTCAAGGACTTCGGTGTGAGCACCGTCATCTCGTCGGGCAACAACGGGCACGCGGACGGCGTCGTCAACCCCGGCTGCATCGCCGCGGCGGTCACCGTCGGCGCGACCGACGACGATGACACTCCCGCCCCCCTTGGCAACCGCGGCCCCCTGATCGACTTCTTCGCGCCCGGCGTGGCCATCAACTCCTCCCTGCCCGGCAACACTTACGGCGTCATGAGCGGCACCTCCATGGCCGCACCCCACGTCGCGGGGGCCCTGGCACTGCTCCGGCAGGCGTATCCGAAGCTGTCCGGCGAGAAGCTTGTCGAGAAGCTGCAGACCACCGGCAAGAGCATCACCTACCCCAGCGGCGCCACCACGGTGACCACCAAGCGGATCGACCTCGTCGCCGCGCTCCCGCCCGTGCCGACCGCCTCTCCCACGCCGACCGCCCCTCAGACCGCGACTCCGACGGCCACGCCAACTGCAACGGCCACGCCGACGCGAAGCCAGACGTCCGGCCCCACCTTTGGTACGGGCACCGATCCTCTGCCAGTGCCGGACACGTGTAAGCGGGGCAAGGGCGCCAAACCGCTGAACGCCAAGCAGTGGGCGACCGAGATGCTCCGCGGAAAGGGGACGCTGGATGACAAAACCCTCGTCTGCTACCTGACGCTCGCGCAGAACGGCAGCAAGGTCTTCCCAGAGGTGACCGACACCGGCTCCCTCGGCAAGGCCTACAAGGTCCTCGCCCCCAAGAGCAAGACCGCCAAGGCTCTGCTCGACCGTGAACTGCTGGCCGCCTGGCTGAACTACGCCCACGGCGTCCACAATGGCTCCACCAAGGTCCACGGCAGCACCACGCTGACGAAGGTCATCGGCGTCGCCGAACGGTACCGCACCGCCAACGGCACATCCGCCCAGCTCAAGAAGACGGCCGACTACCTGTACAAGTACGTCAACAAGTAGAGGGTGCCTGAAAAGTTATGATCGGGGCGCTCCGGGGCGGCATGTAGGTCACGGCATAGACGGCGCTTTTCGAGGCCGTGATCGGATGCTCGTCGTCTCGCGACAACCGCCAACAGCGGCCCAGCCAGGCACATGTTCGTTCCACTGTTCGCTCCACGACGCAGCGATTGTTCGCTCCACGACGCAGCGATGCGGGATCACCCCGATGCGGGGCACCTCGCGCGGCGGTGCGTCGTGCCTGGCCCGGGCCGAGCGCGTACCACCGTCGCGGCGCACCACGATCTGTACCGTCACGCTGAGCGTCACCTCGGTCCAGCCGATGAACCGGTTCCCACGCGTGCCGCACCCCTGGGAACCGGGCGATGGTGGTGTGTGACAGCACCACCATCGTCCCCTTCCGATCACCGGCATCGGCCGGGCCGACGCAGGCGCCCAGCGCCAGGCCCAGCGTGTCGACCAGCGGGTTCCGCTTGGCGTCGAGCACCTTCTTGGCGCCGTCCTGCTGGAACAGAGCGTGGATATCAGGCGATTCAGGCGGTGCTTGGTCACTCCCACTCCGGCCGAGGATCGTGCGTCGCCTGGCGGAAAAATGCTGACGTCAGGGGCCGTCGGACGTCCATCGATGATGGGTGAAAACTCGCTTGCCGGGATCTTCGAGGCAGGAAACACTGCGGCATGCATCCCTACGAGCAGACCGATGAGCTCCGTCAGGCCGTCGACGAGTTGGGCGTCCGCATCTATACGGCGTTGCGCGACGGTGGTCTCGAAGCCGACCTTCTCGTCGAGCTGGCCTGCCTGATGGAGGAGTGGGGCGTGTCCACTCCTGTCACGCGGGAGCTCCTCGAACGCCCCGCCGCCGAGTTGACGGCCGCCGACCTGGCCCGGCTGGGCGAGGCCCTTCTCGAGAGGACCGGTTTCAGGCCGACCTTCGCTCTGGAACCGGGCCTGTTGGTGTCGCTGGATGAGGATCTGAAGGTCGTGGAGCGTGACGTCCGCGCTGCGGGGATCACCGGGACGCTTCGGATGATCATCCCCGACTGGGACCCCATGGGCATGGCATGGGTGGAGTTCGAGGGCATCTGCCATGGCAACGGCCTCAGTGCCGGGACCGGGCCACTCTGGTGTGTGGCCGACGCCACCCAGGAAGTGGTCATGGAGGTGATCTGGAGGACGTGGCCTGTCTGTCCGGTGCATGATCGGGGTCTGCGCGCCGAACAGGAAGACGGGATCGCCGTGTGGCGCTGCACAGGCGGCGGGCCCCACACCGTCGCGCCGGTGGGTGAACTGCCGCCCGAATGAAGCTGATCAGCGTTGGGGAGGATCATCCGTGAGTGCGCCGTCTGCACCAGAACTCAAGTCTGGGCACGGCGGACTCGGGAGGGACTTTCTTCGACTCTGGCAGTCGTACACGGTCAGTGCGATTGGCTCAGCTCTCAGCGTCGGCGCGCTTCCCCTGATCGCAATCATGGTGCTGCATGCTTATCTGCACCTGGCTGATCTCCGCAATATGGATGATCGAGGTCTGGGACTGGCGGTTCGGCGTGTCCTCATGTGGCCATGCGCGGACGATTGCCGGAGTGAAGGTTCGGGCGCACACTCGCCTGTGGTAGGTACCGCACCCCACCTCAGTCGCATCAGTCCTAGGCAAAGGAGGGCGGCCACTCCTACCTTCGCCTCGCCCGACTGGGCAGCCTTCGAGGCTCGCGTTCTGGACCCGGTCTAGCACAACGATCGCGACCATCTCGTGTCCCTGACCCGACGCGAGCCCGCGCTCGGGGGACCATCGCCCGCGCCGTGAAACAGCCCAAGACCGTTCCTCGCGCTGGGTGTCACGACGGGTGCTCCGTCTCCCCATGGGGCGGAGCTGCCCACACGTCTTTCCGGAGGGAAATTCATGGGCTTCCTCAGCATTCGATCGCCTCACACCGCGCACGTCTTCAGCGCACGGGCCCGGCGTCGGGTGATCTCTGTGACCGCTGCCCTGGCGCTGGGGTTCGCGGGCGTCACCTCGGCCGCAGCCCCGGCCTGGGCTGCGGCCCCGGCCAACGACGACTTCGCCAACGCCCAGGCGCACACCGCGGCCTTCGCCGACAGCGTCAGCAACGTCGACGCGACCGCCGAAACCGGCGAGCCCGGGCAGGATTGCACTGACGGTGGTGCCGGACCGTTCAAGTCCGTCTGGTATTCGCTGACGCTCACCGGCGCCGCGACCGTCACCGTCGACACCGCCGGGTCGAACTTCGACACCGTGCTGATGGTCTTCACCGGCGCCGGCCTCACCTCGCTGACCAAGGTCGGCTGCAACGACGACGGAATCGCCCCCGGAGGGGCCTCGACCCTGACGTTCTCCGCCAGCGCCTCCACCACCTACTGGATCAAGGTCGACGGCTGGGCGGGCACCTCGGGCACGATCGTGGTCAACGGTGTCGCCGTGCCTACCTGCACGATCACCGGTACTTCCGGCGACGACACCCTGAACGGCACCAATGGTGACGACGTGATCTGCGGTCTGGGAGGTAACGACACCATCAACGGCGGCAACGGCAACGACATCATCTCCGCCGGCGGCGGTGACGACATCGTCGACGGCGGCAACGGCACCGACACCCTGTACGGCGACTACGGCGATGACGCCATGGGCGGCGGCAACGGAGCCGACACCCTGTTCGGCGGCCCCGGCAATGACACCAACGACGGAGAGACCCTGCTCGGCGGGCTGCTGCACCTGTTCGACAACGGCAACGACACCATCGACGGCGGTCCCGGCAACGACGACCTCGACGGACAGAACGGCAACGACACCCTGATCGACCACACCGGCACCGACACCATGGCCGGCAATGTCGGTAATGACAGCATCGATGTTCAGGACGGCGTGTCCGGCGACACCGCCAATGGCGGCCTCGGCTCCGACACCTGCACCGTGGATGTGGGCGACTCCACCAGCAGCTGCTGATTTCACCTTCATCGCCCCCGATCGCGGGCGCGCCGGGCCTCATCTCCGTTGTGCCCGCGGTCTGGAGCAGCCGGGATACCGAGGTTGACGACAGGTCGCCGTGCCTGGCGCTCGGCCTCATCGCGTTTCGCGCGCAGGAAGCTGAGCGTCAGGTCGATGCCTTCGATCTCACCGATCCAGCCCTCCGCGTCGGCGCGTTCACGACGGGCGAGGAGATCGGTTTCGATCTCGTTGAGCCGGTCGAGCATTTTCGGGTTGACGTTCAGCATCGGGCAGCGGATGCAGGCGTGCTCGTGCTGACACGGGGTGCCATAAGGCCGGCTGCATGAGCCCAGCTCGACCTTGCGTTTGTCGAAGTGTTCCTCGAACTCTTGCCATTCCTCTGTGCTGGTCTGGCGGTATTCGTCGCCGGGGCGCAAGGTACGGCGGTTGGCGAGGTAAGCGGTGTAGTGGCGGACGACGTCCTCGTCGAAGACGGCGACGTAGCCGCGGGTGGTCTGGATGTTGAGGTGTCCTAGCAGGGCGGCGCCAATGTGGATGGGAAGGCCGCTGTTGACAAGCTCGGTGGCGAAGATTCTGCGGAAGTCGTGCGGGGTGAACCGCACGGTCCGGAACTGCGGGTGGTGCTCGGCAAGTTCCTCGCAGCGCCGCCCGAGCTGCTGCAACACCGTGGCGGGAGAGATGACCCGCCGTGTGGAGCCATGTTGGCGCTGGAACAGGAACGGCAGGGGCGCGCTCCAGAGCTTGTCGTGGCAGTCGAAGCGTTTGATCAGCTCGATCGTCCGGCCGCTGCGCGTGTGCCGTCGAATGATCGAGGCGATGACGTGGAACAACTCGGCGCTCATGGGGATCACGCGTTCGCGGTCAGTCTTGGAGGGGGCGATGACCAGTAAGGCGATGACCTCGCCGTTGGCGCGCTGGTATTGGCGGACGCTCAGGTGAGTGAGCTCGCACATCTCTTCGATGCGAACGCCTGAGTGGCGCAGGGTTTCGATGCAGGCCCACTCCCAGAACGCCTGCTCCTCGTTGGCCTCAACGTGGATACTCCGTCCCGTCTCCTTCTCAACGACTCGGACGGGCAGATAGCCGCGGCTGCGTTGATGGTGCCGGTCGTTGGTGGTGACGACGCGCCGGTAAGTGCGTCCGTTCAGGACGAAGCTGTCGCCATCGGCCGCTGTATTGGCCTGCTTCAAGAGGGCGCGGGCGTGTTCGTAGCGGTTCTCGATGTGCTGGACCAGCACGGGCAGGAGGGGTTGGCGCTGGCGTGTGCGGTCGGCGGAGCGTTCGTTGATCCTGCGGCGGCGCTTGCCCAGGCCACGGAGCTCGCTGGGAGGGACGGGGCAGGGCGCGACCCAGGGCCCCCAGAGTTCGGGCTCGTCGGCTGCCCAGGTGTGCAGGTCGTAGTAGAAGCTGCGGACGATGATGACGATGCCGTCCACGCCGGCGCGGGGTTTGCCGTCCTCGCGGGTGCTGATCATGTGCCGCCAGGTCTGGTAGACCTCCGGCGTGATCCTCAGGTCTGCCTGGTCGGGGTTGATCCGCTCGATCTTCTCCCAGAAGTGGTGGGCGAGTTCGAGTACCAGGTTGGACAAGCTGGCGTAGTCGCTGTCGGCCGAGCGGCGGGCGAGGTAGTCGATGAGCAGTTGGCGGACCGACTGGTTGCGGATGGTGTAGCGGTCGACGAGTTCCTCGATGGTGAGCTGGCCGCGCATTAAGGCCTCGCGCATCGTGGAGGGGGTGCCGGGCGGGAAGTGCCCCATGGCGTGCAGGATGTTCCAGGCTGACGGACCGGCGAACCTGTTGGTGATCTTTGTTCCGGGAAGGCGTTGTGCCATGACCTGCCGGGTCTCGTGGCCGTGATACAGCAGGGCCGCGGGCGTTAGGTCGGTCAGGGCGATGCCTTGAACGGTCAGCAGCCGGCATACATCCCGCACCGCGTCTTGGCGGTGATGGCCCTCGACGTCGTAGGCGGCGGCCTGCTCAGCAAACTTGTCCAGCAGCGGATCGGCCTGGGCGGCGATGAAGAACGAGGGATAGTCGTTGAAGGTGTTGCTGCGAAAGGCCAGCAACGACGGCTGGATCACGCGCAGGCAGAGCAGCGACCGCAGGCCCGTCGGGGTGGAGATACCGTTGCTGCGGCTGTTTCCGAGGTCGGCGGCCTTGATTTCGCCGGTGCTCAGCGGGCTGCTGTCCCAGCGCTCCTGCCAGGTCACGCCGGGGAACTGTGCCAGGTAGTTCAAGGTTTCCCGGACAGCGTTGCCGCGCTGGCGGCACGTCGTCCGGGTGCCGTCCCAGGTGTCCGTGGCCAACTGCGCCAGGTGACTGATGGAATCCATCGCCAAGTCCCCGAAGGGGCGGGGAAGAACGGTCGGGGTGGCGGGCTCGGGCTTGATCTTGTTGGCCGAAACATACCGGCTGGAGAAGCCGAGCGCCTCGACGAGCGGCCCGTGGCGTCGGCTCACTCCGGTGGTCGGACGGACTTCGGGCTTAACCACCGAACACCGCCTCGATGTCGGCGGCGGCGTAGCCGGAAGAGTAGCGCGGCTCGGGGCGCGGGCGAGCGTAGTGCTCGGTGAGTTTGTCGAACAGTTCCTCGATGCCGACCGTCAGGTAGCGGCTAGTTGTCTGAATGTTGGCGTGCCGCAAGATGGCCTGCACCTCGGGAAGGGTGAGCTGGCCGCTGTTGGCCATCCGGATCGCCGCGGTGTGTCGCAGGTCATGCCAGGTCCAGTTGGTGCCCAGCAGATGGTTCGCGCGCTGCATGATGCGCCGCAGCGCCCAATAACTCAGCGGACGATCGTCGCCACGCCGCACACGCCAGATCGAATCACCCGGCGTGAGCGTCCCGACTTCGTCGAGATAGAGCGCCAGCCGCACGAATGCCTGCGGTGACGCAGGCACCGGCTGCCGCAGCCGCGTGCCCTTCGAAATCACGAAGATCTGCCGCCCGGCCCAATCGACGTCCTCCGGGGTCACGCCCAGCAGTTCGGCGGCGCGGGCCCCGCTGGAGACGGAGAACTCCAGCAACGCGCGATCGCGCTCGCAACCCATCGCCTCGAACAGCTCGTCCCACAGCCGGTCGGGAATCGCTCGCGGCGGCCGGTCGGGAACCTTCTGGCGGAGCCGGGCCCGGCCTGTCACCGGCTCCGGCTCCAAAGGGCTCAGGTGGGACAGGGCCCGCCGGCGCTGGGCAGAGGAGGGCACTGGGTTGATAACTGGTCCGTGACCGCGATGACCGTGGAACTGATAGAAACCACTGACCACGGACAACACGTGGTTGACCGTCCGCTTCGCGTACCCCTGCGGCAGCGTCGGCTTGCCTGTACGTAGGTTCACCGAGCCGGGTTCCGGCGCACCCAGCGTCCGGCGGTGCCGCTGAGGATTGGGGGCGCTGCGCAACCATCCGACCATAGCTGCGACGTCGGCCTCGGTGGCTCGCTCCCAGTGCACGTCTAAGCGCCTATCCAGAAGTTCTGCGCGTAACCGGGCGTGAGCTCGCCGGGGCATGAAGGCGTTGACACAGGCCCCGCCGGGGGTTGGATCGAAGTTGCCTACAACGTCCACCCGCCCGGCGAGGTCGTGGTCAGTATGCGCCCGGTCAGCGTGTTCGCCAACCGTTCAGACGCCTCAATCGAGCAGTTGCGTACCGAGTTACGCAGCCGGTGGCGGCAGGCCATGCGGGCGGTGATGGTGCTGCTGTCCGCGCGTGGGCTGTTCGCAGCTCAGATCGCTGACCTGCTGGAGTGCGACGCGGGCACGGTGCGGCGGTGGATCGGCCGGTTCAACCGGCACGGATCGGCGGGATTGGCCGACCGGCCCCGTTGCGGGCGGCCTTGCACGGGCGGGCCGCGGCTGCTCGTGCGGATGGCGGCGTTGCTGGAGCGGGCCGGGCCGTGGACGGTGCCACGGCTGTGGCAGTACCTGGGCCGGCCGAAGCTGAGCCTGCGCACCCTGTACCGGCGCCTGCGGGGTGTGGCGGTGTGGCGGCGCTCGAAGCTGGTGGCCCGCGGCGATCCCGCCCGCGCCTGCGTGGTGAGCGAGATCGCGGCCCGGCTGCGGGCGTTACCGCGCGGGGCGGTGGTGTGGGCCACCGATGAAACGCATGTGCACCTGCTGCCGCACATCCGCGCCACCTGGACGCTGCGCCACCGCCGGCCCGAGATCGCTACGCCGGGCAAGAACCGGCAGGTCACGGTGTTCGGCGCGCTGGAGATGACCAGCGGGCGGTGGGTGTATCGGCTGGGCCGCCGCTGCGCGGGCGATTTCATCGCACTGCTGGAGCAGATCCGCCTCGCTGTTCCGGATGCCCCGGCAATCGTGGTGATCTGCGACAACGACAGCATCCACCACGCCAAGGCCGTCACCGCCTACCTGGCCGGACACCCTGCCGTGCAGATGCTGTTCGGGGCGCGTTACAGCCCGCACGACAACCCGGTGGAACGCATCTGGGCCGCGCTCAAGGCCTTCATCGCCAACACGGCGGTCAGCTGGCCCGGCCGTCTCAGACAGATCCACGCCTTCTTCCGTGCCCGCTCACCTGATCAGATGCTCACCGCAGCTGCCCCATGGACCAGCCCCTGGCTCCCCGCCGGTTACAAGCGGAACTTCTGGAATGCCGCTTAGTAGCCACAGGAGCCGGAACCATCGCAGCAGGCCGTACGCGTAGCTGCGGCAGGTCAGCGGGCTGCAGTCGCTCAAGGCGAGGTCCTCCAGGTACTCGGTGACCGGGCGGAGCTCCTTGGTAGCCCGGTCGAGAACGACGAACGGCGGATGTATCCGCGCCACCTTGGCGACGGAGCCGACGCTCGGGACCTGCACACGGCCTTCCATCAGTTGGCGACGAAGGTCCACTTCACACTCCTTGATCACGACGTAGAGAGTCATGATCAACCAGGTGAAGGAAGTGCAGTTAACTGAGCAAGTCCGTTACAGGTCTCCCTGCTCGCCGCAATCGGCGGCATCTCCAGCGCGATCATTACTCTGCCGCTGGGCAACCTTGTGGAACGGGGGGAGAAGCGGTCCGCGATGGTAACCGCCGATCTTCTGCAATTCACCGTGCTGGCCAGCGTCCCTCTTGCAGCGACATTCGGTGCTCTGACCTATGTCCACCTCTGTCTGGTCGCGGTCGTGCAAACGAGCAGCACGATCGTCAACAGCTCAGCCAGTCAGGCCTACATCAAGCACGTGGTTGTTCCTGAGCACCGGACATCGGCCAACGCTCGGCTCGACACCGTGAACTGGACGACCCAATCAGCCGGACCACCCGCTGGCGGCGCGTTGATAGGCGTTGCCGGCCCTTTGATGACCCTGATCCTTGACGCGGCGAGCTTCCTGGCATCGGCCGTGCTCCTGCGCCGATTGACCCCCTACTCGGCCGATAACGTCAAGGACGGAAGCTCCAGGAGGGAGCTCCTTGCCGGGTGGACCTTCATCCTCCGCCACCGCGGCCTTCGGCCCCTCTACTTCAACGCCATGCTCTTCGGCGGTGCGATCATGTGGAGTTCGCCCATCATGGCCGTTCTGATACTCAAGGACGTAGGCGCTACGCCGTTCGAGTACGGCATCGCCCTCGGCGTCCCCTGCCTAGGAGGACTGCTCGGCGCAACGCTTTCCCCCAAAGTGGTCACCGTCCTGGGCGTGCAACGCACCTTGCTCATCTTCGGAGTTGCCCGGACGGTATGGATCGCCCCCATGGCCTTCGTCGGCGCCGGGCCCTCGGCCGTACTCATCATCACCTCGGTGGATTTCTGCCTGCTCCTGTGCGCTGGGATCTTCAATCCGATCTTCGCGACCTACCGCATGAACTCCACCCCGGACGGACTCATGGCGCGCGTCGGTACCGCCTGGTCGGTCAGTTCCCGCACGCTCCAACCGTTGTTCATCACCCTGGGCGGCGTGATTGCGGCCACCTCAACCAGCCGATGGTCACTCCTCATGGCCGGAGTGCTCTGCCTTGGCAGCGCCGTACTCCTTCCATGGAGAGGAAGGCTCCCTGACGATGTCCACAAGTACGTATCTTGAGACTCGCTGGGCAACCTCACCGCCCTCACCCGGCTCCACCTGGAGAGCAACCTGCTGACCGGCCTTCCCACATCGCTGCGCCGTCGCGCCAAGACTCTGCCGTAGCGAGGCTGAGGCGCGAAGGCCCAGACCGTCGATCGCCCCCAACCGTGTGTGATGATCAGCCACCGCAAGGCGATCATGAGGGATTCACGGGGCAGACACCGGGGTTGCATCCTGTACCTAGTGCTGTGACCGGAAACGATCACCGGGTTGGGTGAGCGTCTCAAGCTGCCGGTGCGAGTGGACGGCCGCCCCAGCGGATGCCTTTCTCGCTT